>JAFGKK010000132.1 GCA_016928575.1 Anaerolineales bacterium | reverse complement strand
GAGAGGGGGAAGGGGCCAGGGGATAGGGGTGAGGATGGAAAAGAGCAGGATTTCATTTCAGTATTACTGAGGCTGAGCAGATACAAATTGGATTGCTTATCGATACAGCCCGTTCCGCTGGATGATCGCCTCGACAGCCTCGGGGACCTGGCCGGGGATGGCTTTGCCTTCCCTGATCCGGTGGCGGATCCAGGTGGAGGAGATGTCCATCGGCGGGGCGTGGATGAACACTGTCTTGCGGGCGATTCCGGGCACGAATTTCTCCAGCCGGGCCATGTTGGTGTGAGCGCCCGGCCGCCGCAGCACCGCCAAGGTGCACAGGCGGATCAATTGCTTCGGGCGGTGCCAGCGCAGCATGTCCCGCAGGGAATCGCCCCCCAGCAGCAGGGTGAAGTCGGCCCCCGAAATCCGCCGATGGAGGATCTTCAGGGTGTCCACCATGTAGTGTGGCCCCTGCCGTTCGGCTTCCACCTCGCAAAGCTCAAAGGACGGATTGCCGGCAATCGCCGCCAGCACCATTTCCCGCCGGACGGGGTAGGGCGTGATCCGGTCGTCCTTGTGCGGCGGATCGGGGGTCAACACCCACAGCACGCGCGCCAATCCAAGCTGGCGCAAGCCTTCGGCGGCCAGCGCCCGGTGGGCGTTGTGGGGCGGATCGAAGGTGCCGCCGAGTATGCCTAATCTTTCCATTCCAACTCGTGCCTTCCGATGCGGACCGTATCCCCCTGCCGGATCCCGGCTTCCTGCAGGGCGCGGTAGATCCCGATCAGCTCCAGGATGCGCTGAAACCGGGCCACGGCTTCATCGAGCTCCCAGTAGGTCATTTCCGCGGCGCGTTCGATCCGTTTGCCCTCTACGCGCCATGCGCCGTCGGCCTCGCGCAGGATCCGGAAGGCCGAAGGATCCTCCCCGGAACGGTAGACCGGGAGTTCCCGATCCGCGGCCGGCGGAAGCGGGGCTTCCCGCAGCAGCTGCGCTGCACGGTAAAGCGCCTCCCGGGTTCCCTGGCGGGCGAGCGCCGAAACGGCCAGCGGTTCAACCCCCCGGCCGGACAGTTCCCTGCGCAGGGAGTCCCAGCGCTGCTTCGCATCAGGCAGATCCATTTTGTTCACCGCGACCACCTGCGGTTTGCGCGCCAAATCCGGATCGAACAGCGCCAACTCGGTGTTGATTTGCGAGAAATCCGCCAGCGGATCGGCGCCGGCGCCGTCCAGCAGGTGGATCAGGACGCGGGTGCGCTGGATGTGCCGAAGGAATGCGGACCCAAGTCCGGCGCCGGCGTGAGCGCCCTCGATCAGCCCCGGGATGTCGGCCAGCACGACGGTTTGGTATTCGTCCAGCAGGGCGACGCCGAGGTTGGGCTCGATGGTGGTAAACGGGTAGGGGGCGATCTTCGGTTGGGCGGCTGTGACCGCCGCCAGGAAGGTGGATTTCCCGGCGTTGGGCGCGCCCACCAAACCGATATCGGCGATCAGCCGCAGTTCGAGGAGCAGTTCCTTTTCCTCGCCCGGTTCGCCCTTTTCGGCGACACGGGGAGCCTGACGGCTGGCCGAGGCGAAATGCGGATTGCCGCGGCCGCCCCGTCCGCCGCGCGCCACTCGGATCCGTTGCCCGTCATCGGTCAGGTCGCCGAGCAGCTTTCCCGCGGGCAGATCGCGCACCAGCGTTCCGGCCGGCACGGGGATGACGGCGTCGGCGCCCGATTTTCCGGTCTTGTTCCCGGTCCCGCCCTTGGCGCCGTCTTCGGCGCGGAAGACGCGCTGGCTTCGGAAGCGGTATAGGGTGTTCAGCCGCCGGTCGACTTGCAGGTAAACGCTGCCGCCGCGCCCGCCGTCGCCTCCGTCGGGGCCGCCGCGGGTGACGTATTTTTCACGGTGAAAATGCATCAGGCCGTTTCCCCCCCGTCCGGCGCTGACGCGGATTTTCGCTTCATCCAAAAACATCTTGTTTGCCTGAACGCCTCATTTGTGATACATTTCTCAATCGTAGTGTATCATCATTTGCCGCTTTTTCCGGCGCGGTATGATGATGGAGCAAGAGATGCCCCACAAAGCAGCTTCTGTCAAGGCCATTCCAGACATCGTCGTCGGCCGATTGCCGTTCTACCTGCGCACCCTTCGCGTGCTGGCCGCCGAGGGTATGGAGATCACTTCCTCCCTGGAATTGGGCAAACGGCTGGGCCTAACCTCCGCACAAATCCGCAAAGACCTTTCCTACTTCGGCGAGTTCGGCAAGCAGGGCTTGGGCTACAACATCCCCTTTCTCATCGGGCAGTTGCGCCGGATTCTAAAGGTAGACCGCGCGTGGGGGGTGGTGCTGGTGGGAGTCGGCGACCTCGGCCGGGCCATCGCGCATTACCACGGGTTTCACGACCGCGGTTTCGAAATCCGCATCGTATTCGACAACGACCCGGGCAAGATCGGAAAAAACTTGGCGGGGCACACCGTGGAGGACATGGAAACCATGGTGGATAGGGTCCGGGAGGCCGGGATCCGCATCGCCATGTTGGCGGTTCCGGCCACCGCCGCGCAGAGGGTGACGAACCTGCTGGTCAAGGCGGACGTGAAGGCCATCCTCAATTACGCGCCGATCACCCTCGGCGTGCCGAAGGGGATCCAGGTCCAGAACATCGACCCGGCGGCCCACCTGCAGCACATGACCTATTACCTCGAGGCGTAATCTTCTAAAAAAAGCCGCAGAGCCGCGGAGAACGCAGAAAGATCAGAGGAAAATCTCCGCGTCCTCGGCGGCCCTGCGGTGAACAGTCTTTCGCCCCAACCGACATTTTCCGCTCAGGGCAGAGGGACTAAGATTCCTCCCCCTTATCCAAGATTTCCGTGATGCGCTTGTTCAACTGATCCGGCGAGAACGGCTTAAGGATGTATTCCGCGGCGCCGGCCTCCAGCCCGGTTTGCACTTCGGCTTCCTGGCCCTTGGCCGAAAGGAAAATCACCGGAATGTGGCGCAGGGTCGGATCCGCCTTTAACCGCCGGCAGGCTTCGTATCCCGTCATCCGCGGCATGCGCACATCCAGCAGGATCAGATCCGGCTGCTCGCGGCGCGTGCTTTCCAAGACTTCCTCCCCGTTGCCCACCGCGACCACTTGGTGTTTCCCATAGGTCAAGGTAAAGACGATCAAGTCGCGGATATCCCGTTCGTCTTCGGCGATCAGTATCTTGGCCATGAGTCCCGTCCTTGTCAGGATTGTACCGCGTCCCGGGGAAGCATAACACGGAACGTGGTTCCTTTTCCAGGAGTCCCGTCGCTTTCCACCGTCAATGAGCCGCCGTGCATCTCCACCAGCCGGCGGGTGATCGGCAGGCCCAAGCCGGTGCCGGGAACCGCCATCACGGAAGGGTTTTCGCCGCGGTAGAAGCGCTCGAAGATCCGTTCGTGTTCGGAAGGGGCGATCCCGATTCCGTTGTCCGAAATGTCGATCCGCACGCCGCCGGGGCGGGAGGCGGCGCGCAGGGTGATTTTGCCGCCGGCCGGGGTGTAGAGAAAGGCGTTTTCCGCCAGATTGTGGAAGATCTCCGACGCCCGGCTGCGGTCGGCCTGGATCGCGGGCAGGTCCGGCTCCAGGTCGAGGACGATCTCCATCGGCTTCCCTTCCTGGGCGCTTTTGCGCCGCAGGAGTTCGGCAGCCTCTTCCAGGAGGGCCGGGATTTCCACCACGTCCAGGTTCAGGCGGATTTGTCCGGATTCCAGGCGGGAAATGTCGAGCAGGTCGCTGACCAGCAGCTCCAACCGGTCCGAGTTGTCCTTCACGATTTTCAGGAACCGGCGCTGCTCGTCGTTCAGGCGCCCCGCGGCGCCCATCATCAGCATTTCCGTGTATCCGCGGATGGCGGTCATGGGCGTGCGCAGTTCGTGGGATACGGTGGCGACGAATTCGGATTTCAGCCGGTCGATCTCCACTTCCTGGGTGATGTCGCGGAAGACGGCCACCGTCCCGATGAATTCGTCGACGTTTCCCACCGGAGCCAAGTGGACCGAAAGCACCCGTCCGCTGTCGAGGGTAATTCGTTCGGCGAGGAAATCGCCGCCGCCGATCTCCGCCGGCTCGCTCCGCCAAAGGTGCAGGCGTTCCTGCCACACAAGGCCGGCCTTGCCGAACAGGCCGATGAACTCGCCCGCCGGCCGGCCGATCACCTGTTCCCGCGGCAGGTTGAGCAATCGCACGGCCGCATCGTTGAACAGGACGATCTTCTGCTCCTCGTCGGTCACCATCACGCCGTCGGCGATGGCTTCCAGCATGGCGCGCGATTTGCGGCTCTCGACCTGCTGGCTGCGGACCAATCCCCCCAGCCGGTCGGCTTGGTCGCGAATCAGGCGGTACAGTTCGGCGTTGTTGATCGCCGCCGCCACCTGGTTGGCCGCGGCCGACGCCAATTGCAGTTGTTCTGGATTGAACACCGAGGGATCCTGGCTGAGCAGGAGCAGGACCCCCAGGGCGTCCGCGCCCACCATCAAGGGCACGGCCAAGGCGCTGTGGTAGCGCATCGGCTCGTCCGGGTACAGGTGGATCCAGCGCGGATCCTTTTCCAGATCCGGCAGGATGACCGGCTGGCGTTGCTGGATGACCCATCCGGCCAGGCCTTCGCCGGCGTGGAAGGGCAGGGACCGTCCGCCCCTGGGCAGGGGGGAATCCTTTTCCAATGACGCCCGGTAGACCAGCTGTTGGGTCTGCGGATCGAGCAGGACGATCGCCGCCTGGTCCGCGCCGATGGCCTCGTTAACCAGCTGGAGCGCGCGGGTGAGCACCTGATCCAGATCCAGGCTGACCACCAATTCGGTGCTGATGCGCAGAAGGGTTTCCGCCCGCTGATGCTCACGCTCCAGCGCCGTGGTGCGCTCGACCACGCGGTGTTCAAGGTCGGTTGTCAGGGCGTGCGAGGCCTGGTGCAGGCGGACGTTCTCAAGCGCCTGGCCGAGCTGGGCCGAAACCGTTTGCGCCAGGGAAAGATCGGCAAAAGAAAAGACGTGGGGTTCCGGGCTTTCGATCAGGATCAGTCCGGCCGCGTCGCCCGAAAGCAACAGCGGCAGAATCAGGAGCGAGTTCACCTGGCGCTCCTTCAGCCAGGCGCGCAAAGCCCCCGTCCGCGGATCGGCGGGTGCGTTTTCCACGTGCATCGGGGAACGGGTCTGCAGGATCGTTTCGATCAGCGGCGACCCGCGCAGGGGGACGCTTAAACTCATCGCCGAGGGGCGGCCGGGGTAGATGTGTTCGGCGACGACCGCGGCTTCGGCCCGCGCCGGTTCGATCAGCACGGCGGCGGATTGGGGGACGTCGAACGCCGCCGCCAGCTCGCGGCAGGCGGTTTGCAGCAGGGTGCGCTCGCTGCTGGTGGTGATCGCCGCGTTGGTCAGCCGGTTTAGCAGCGCCAGGTGCGATGCGCGCTCGTCCAACTCGCGCGTGCGGTCCGTCATTTCCTGGAACAGCCTGGCTTTTTCGAGGGCCAGCGCGCTTTGGTTGGCGAGCGACAAGGCCACCTCTTCTTTGCTGTGGGAGAAGGCTTCGGCCGTCGTAAAATTCTCGAGCAGGAGGATCCCCAAAACCCGTCCGGCGGCCTGCAGCGGCACCCCCAGGGCCGAGGCCGGAATCAGCCCCATCGTCCCGTTCCGGTAGGCTTCCAGGTTTTCCGCGGTCAGGTTGAAATCCGAGGCCATGTCGACGTGCGCCCAATGGATCGGCTTTCCGGCCGAAAACGTCTGCCCCGGCAAGCCTTCGCCTTCCGCGCAGGCGATGCGGTGCAGGAAGCCGGCGTTGGCGTATCCGGATACGGCTTGGACGGCGAGTTTCGATTGGGCTCTGTCCCACAGCGCGACCATTGCCCCTTCCGCTTCCGGAACCGCGTTGCGGGTCTCGTCGACCAACGATTGCAGGATCAGGGGCACATCGAGGCCGGACACCTGCCGGCTGAATTCGAGCAGTACGTTCCCTTCGTGCAGCCGTCGCTGAGTCTCTTCAAGCAGCCGGGCGTTCTCGAGGTAGATGGCGACCTGCTCCCCGAGCAGCAGGAACAGGTCTTCGTCTCCGGCGCGAAACGGCGTGGCGGCCTCCTGCGAAACGATCAAAGCCACGGCCTCCGTCTTGGACCGGGCGCGGATTGGGAAGCACAGGAACGACCGAGCCTTGAGCGCCGTGAGCAACGCGGAGTTCTGCCAGGCCGGGGCGTCGTCGAGGGAAAGCGCGAGAATCGGCTGGCCCCGCTGGAACATGCTTAAAATCGGATTGTGCTGTCCAAGCAGCATCTCCACCGGAGTATCGGCCGGAACCTTCCCGGCCGAAAGCCGCAGGCGCGGTCCGCCGGGGCGTTCCTCGGCGATCAGCACGATGTCGAATGCATAGGATTCCAAAATGCTCTCGGCGAACGTCCGGAACAGCGATTGCGGTTCGGCCTGGGTCGAGAGGAATTCCGTGACCTCGACCAGAGCCAGGAGGCGGTTCAGCCGGGCTTGCAGGTCGAGGGACTCGGCGGAGGCCGGCCCCGCTTGCGGCGGTCCAAAGGCGGCCGCCTGACCGGCCGACTTTCCGGGGCGCAATTTTTCGCCCAAAGCCTGCTGCAAGATGTCGGTCTGGATGGCGACCGTCGCCTGCGAGGCGAAGATCTCGAGAAAGGAATGATCGGTTCCCGGCTTCGCGCCGACCGGCGGGGACGCCGCCAGCAAACCGACCAACTCGTTTCCGGAGGTGCGCAGCGGAAGCAGCAGGATCTCCTGCGCTTCCATCTCCTTGGCGATTTCGGACCTGAAGCGCCGCGCTTCCGCGTCATCCGCCGGGATCCCCAGGGGGATCGGTCCTTCGGCGTCGCCCCGGGCTGAAACCCAACGCAGGATCGTTTCCCGGGAAAGGCGGATCGCCTGGACCGCCTGCCAGGCTGAATCGCTCAGCCCGGAACGGGCGTGCCACTCCAGCGCGTCCTTGCGGAGCGACCCGATCACGACCGGAGTGAGTCCGAGGGCGTCGTGGATGCTTTGCGTGATGGTTTCCAGCCGCTGGGGCAGCGGGGAGTGCGAAAGCGAGATCTTTCCCGTGTGGTGGATGGTCGAGAGCAGTCGGGCGCGGCGCCGCAGGGCGTCGTCGGTCTGGACTTGCTCTTCGTGGCGCTGGGCGTTGCCGACGGCGATGGCGATCTGAATCCCGAAGGCTTGGACGATCTCCATCGACGCGCGGTCGAACCAGCCGGGTTGGCGCGAGTGCAGGTCGATCAGCCCGACCGCGTGCTGTTCGTGGATCACCGGCACGAGGATCGCGGACAGGATTCCGGGATGATCGGCCTTCACCGGTTCGGAGGGGAGATCGCGGATCAGATGCGGCTTGCCGCTTTCCAGCACCTCCGTTTCCAGGGGGGAGAGGGCATTGCCGGCGAGCGCTTCGCCCAGCAGGAACAGCGGCCGCAACGGATAGCCCGACCGTTTCGGGTCGAGCAACGCTATCCGTCCGCAATCCGCGCCGGTGACGCGCACGGCTTCGTCGAAGATCAATTGCAGCAGATACGGCAGGTCGATCGTCGTGTTCAATTCACGCGAAACCCGGGTGAGCGAGGTGAGCTGATCCACCCGGCGGCGGAGGGACGTGTCGGTGGCGGAAAAGAGTTGTTCCCGTTCGACGGTTCCCGCCAGTTGGCCCGCCGCCGCGGAGAGGAACTCCTGCTCTTCGGAATCGAACGCGCCTTCTTTCCGGCCGACCAGGATCTCCCCGATCCCGCGCCCGCGGACGAACAACGGCGACACGATCCAATGCTCGATCTGGCAGTTCTCCACCCACGGACGGTAATAAGGCGGCGGACCGCCGGAATCTCCGGCCGGCCGAATGACCGCGGGTTTCCCGGTGAAAGTCACTGCATGCCGGCTGAGGGGGTCGGCGGTGGAAAAGGAGGCGAAGCGACGCTTGTCCTCCTCGCGGAGGCCGAAGGCCGAGGCCGGGTGCAGCTGGATTTCATCTCGGGATTCGTCGAGGAGGAAGAGGACCGCCGTGTCGGCGGAGAGCATCCAGGCGAGTTCGTTTATGGCCTGGCGGAGGTATTCGTCCAAGGGCGGCGGCGAGGCCGTCAGGGCCGACAATCGGCGGATGAAATCGGAGCGTTCCGACGCGCGCCGGTACTTTTCCAGAACAAGCAGGCTGCGGATCAGGCGCCCGGCTTGGGCCGCCAACGGGGTCCAGCGGCGCAGGGATTCCTCGTCGATCGCCTCCGGAGCCTTGGCGGCGGCCCACAGCCACCCGGCGGCGTCCCCCGGCGGTCCCAAAGGCAGGATTGCCGTACTCACGAGTCCGAGGGCCTGTGCGAGTGGCAGCAGGCCCAGTTCCGTCAGCAAGGCGAGGGCGTCGACGCCGGATGCGGCCAACGCGTCCGTCGTCTGCCAGCGGATCCGCGCCGGACTGCCGGTGGGAATCGCAATGTGCATCATCGGCAACAGGTGGTCCGGAATTCCATAGAACGGCCGGCGCGGCACCAATGCCTGCCGGGCTTCGTCGTATATCAGAAAGCCGAAGAACGGCGCGTCCACCAAGGGCGACGCCGCCCGAAGCAGTTCGGCGAAGAAGGCATCCGGTTCGGTCAGCAGGTTGGCGGTCTGTGCGATTTGCGCTAGGGCGCTCGCCTCGGCTTCGCGGCGCACGTCGTTTTCATGGACCAGCGCGTTTTGGAGTGAAAGAGCGGCCATCTCCGCGGCCGGAGCAATACGGGCGAGGGTATCCTCCGAAAACGCCGAAGGACGGACCGCGTAGAATTCGATCGTGCCCAGCAGTTCGCCGGAAACCTCCAAGGGGAAACCGAGGAAGGAGTGAAACTGTCCGTTTTCCGCAGAGGGCGCGGCCGCCGGTCCGAGCTGCTTCGGCAAATCCGAAATCCGCAGCGGTCGCCGCTCCCGGGCAAGCAAGCCGGAGGATCCCTCTCCCAGACGCATTCCCGCCCGGGGAAGGTTGAGCGAGGGGTCCAAAGATGCTCCGGAAAGCGAGGATTTGGGGATCAGCATCTGTCGAATTGGATCCCAGATAGCGATCATGCACCAATCCGCTCCGGATATAGGAAGCAGATTGGACAGAAGCGTGCGAGCGGTTTTTGGGAAATCCAACGAGGAAAATGCCGCGGGAAGGAGGCCGGGAACCGGGTTATGGGCCGGCGCGGTTAAGAGTTGCCAGGGCTCCGGCAGAGGGCGGAAGTGGATTTCCATCGCGGACTTTCCGTTTGCGCCGATCCGATGGGAGCGGACGTTGTACAGGCGCCCGCGGATGCGGACGACCGACCGGCTTTCCATGGCGGCCAACCGCAGGAAATCCGTCTCGGGCGATTGTGGAGGAGCCAGGCTTTGCAGCGAAGGGACGGTTCCGGAGAGGGAAAACCAACGCTTGGCCAGGCCGTCGGCGCGCAGGATTTTGCCGTCCGGCGACACGACCATCCGGGCTTCCGCGGCGCTTGCCTCGCCTGCGGTGGACTTGCGCAGCGACGACGGCCGCCGGCGAAACAGGGCCGCACCCAACCAACACCCGCCTCCCAACAGGAGAAAGCACAGGCCAAGAAAGAGGAGCTGTCCGGACAGGGCCATGTCGGGGAGGGCGTCCGGCGCGGATTACGGATCCGCTCGGCCGGCGAGGGCCGAGAGTTCCGTGATCTGGCGGACGTCGGTGAAATTATGTTGAGAGGCGCGGATGACACCCACCGTGAGGCGGATGAGCGGCGCGCGCTTCTCCGTGGCGCCGGGACCGGGGACCGCGACGTAGCCTCTTTGCTGATCGAGGTAGGAATATTTATTGGGAATGGCGCGGGTGAACCGGCTCTTAAGCTGGGTTTCCAATCCGGCCGCGCGCTTTTCCTCGGTAATCACCACAAAGCTGTCGCCCCCGGAATATCCGATGAAGTCGTCGACAGCCCCGCACTCATCGACCGTCTGCAGGATCAGTTCCGCCGCGAAGCGGAGGAACTCGTCGCCGGAGGAATCGCCGTAGGCGGCCCGGTAGGAATCGAAATTTAGCAGGCGGAAGGTCAGCATCGACCAGTCTTTTCGGGGGAGGATTTCCTTCAGGCGGGCTTCGATCTGGCGGCTGGCGGGCAATCCCGTCCGCGGGTCGGTGAGGTTTTCCCGCTCCGCGCGGGCGATGGCGTTCTGCACCCGCAAACGGAGTTCTTCGATGTCGAACGGTTTGGTGATATAGTCGTCGGCTCCCAACTCCAAGCCGGCGATCCGGTCCCGGCGCTCGTCGCGCTGGGTCAAGAACAGGATCGGGATGTGCCCGGTGCGGGAGGAAGCGCGCAGCCGCCGGCAGATTTCGTATCCGTCCATGTCGGGCAGGATGATGTCGAGGACGATCAGTTGCGGGAGGGAATGGCGGGTGAGGGATAAGGCTTCTTCTCCGCGGGCCGCGACGGCAACCTCGAAGCCCTGCGATTCGAAATACGTCCGCAGCATGGCGCCGACGTCCGGATCATCTTCCACAACCAGTATCCTGCCGCTTTCCATAGGGCCTCCTGGACGCAACCCCTCGGCGCATTGATTTTACTGCATCTGGAAGGCGGGGGAATGCGGGTTTCTTGCGGGGAGGGATGGGAGGGTTGTCATGCCCGCGGCCGCCCCTGCGGCCGATTCCGCTTGCGGGGAGCGGGGGGCCGCGATGGGGGAGAAAAGATCGGCGCGGCGTCCGCCGAATTCTTCGCGGCATTCCGGGATCCGCCGGCGAAAAAAACCTTTCCGCAGACGGGTGGCCGATGGCCATTGCAGCGGCTTCACAATCTGCGGCGGAGATTTGCGACGGAGGCGGACTGCGGCCGCGGATGGGACGGCCTTAGGATTTGGGTTTGATCCGATAGGTGCAGGTGGGATCGCCCGTTGCGCGGCAGGCGATTTCTTCCACCGTGTGCGGCCGTCCGCTGCAGGCCCAAGCAAGCCCTTCCTGAAGGGCGCCGACCGGCAGTTGGCAGCAGGGCGAGGAACGGGAGAGTCTCCAACAGTGCGGGCACCGGTCGTTGATCAGCAGGTACTCGCGGGGTTTTTTCTCCACCCGAACCCGTTGGTCGCTGTAGTGGTTCAACAACCAGGCGATCAGCTCCAATCCGCGGAAGATCTTCTGGGAGGGCGGCAGGAGGCGGAAATTGCGGTGCGACAACCCCAGGATTCCGGAGAAGATCCGCAAACCGCGCCGGAACATCACCCGTCCGGTGCGCAGGCAAATCCCGCGCGCGGGCTGTTCCCCGTAGGCCTCCTCCAGCGCCTGGAAGATGGCCGCCGGAGTCCCGAAGGGCAGATCCGGCACGCCGTTTTCCGGGATGTCTATGCCCGCTGCGGCAAGGAGCGGCGCGAGCTTCTGCCGTCCAACGACTTCCTCGAAGGCGGCGATCATCAAACCGCCGATTTGAGCGGGGTAGATTTCCGGAAGCGCCTGCGGCGGAACAGGCCACGAGGCGGAAATGTCCAAGGGTTGGGGACGGGCTTCCCTGCGGGGTGCGGATGTGTTCTTCAACGGATCAGGATTTATCGCCGGTTTCGATTTCCTGAAGGATGCTTCCGAGCAGCTCCAGGAGGATGGCTTTTACTTTCTCTTTGTCGTTGGCGACGCAGGGCAGGCACTTCACGGCCGGGTCCAGTTTTAAGGCGATGCGGAGGTCGTCCACCGGCCAAGCTTCGGGGACGTCCTGTTTGTTGGCGGCCACCACGTAGGGGGTGGGCGCGTAGGCGCGGAAGGTGTCGAGGATGAAGCGCGCCTCGCGGAACGTTTCCGGGCGGGAGCTGTCGACGATGACGACGAATCCGAGCATGCCTTCGGAAAGGATTTCCCACATGAAATCGAACCGCTTCTGGCCGGGAGTGCCGAACAGGTAGAGGACCAGATCGTCGTCGACCGTAATCCGGCCGAAATCCATGGCCACCGTCGTCGTCTCCTTCACCTTCTCCACTTCCAAGGAGATCTTCCGTTCCGTCGAAACCACCTCGATTTCGCTGATCGAACGGATGAACGCGGTTTTTCCTGAGTTGAACGGCCCGGTGACCACCATTTTTACGGTCTGCATGTTGGAAAGCGCTCCTTATAACGAGCGGATACGATCGGCCAGGCGTTTGATCAGGCCGGCCTGCTCGGGCGTCTTGGGGATGGGCTGGATCTTCGCCAGCGAGGGCGGCGGCGGCGCACCTTCCGGCTGAAGAATTTCGACCACTCCGGCCTGCATTAAGCCGTACACGATCCGCCGCAATTCGATCTCACTCAGGCGGTTGGCCCGTGCGATCTGGCGCATGGTGTTCTTGGGCGAGATGTAGGAGACCACCCGCCATTCTTCGACGCTCAGGTTGATGTTGCGCAGGCGTGCGTCGGGCCGGTCGGTGAACTTCAGCGCAAGATCCAGGTTGGGAATCTCCTCTTGCAGCTGTTCGTATTCCCGCATCCGGCGCGCGCCCTCCATGATCAGGTTTTCCAGATCAATGCGCACGGTGATGCGGTCGTCGGGGGGCAGAATCCCAAGGTAAAACTGGAAGATTCCCTCGTTCCAGGTGAAAAGCCGGAAGACCAAGTCGTTGAGGTATTTGTGAAGCGATTGCAGGATCGCCTGCTGGGTCAGGTAATTGGCGTGGATCAGCAGCAAGCCGAGTTCTTTGTCGTTGGCCGATTCCGGACGGCTTTGAAGCGTGGTGGCCTGTTCTTCGGTCAGCAGATGGTTGTAGCGCAGAATGGAAATCAGCCTGCCGCCCTCGTCGCCGCGCTGGCCGTAGATCAGCTTTCCTTCCAAAAACGCCAAGCTGGCCAATTCGGCCGGTCCCTGGATGGTTAGGGTTCCGCTTTTCTTGGCGATGTGTATCAGGTTCAGCAGTTTGGTGACGCTGAAATCGCGCAGATTGCCCTGGAGGGCCATGCTGAATTCCGATCCCGCAGAGAAAGGATGCGACCGTGGTGTGCCCGGTAACTCGCCAGCGGATTATACCCGCAAGGTTCGGGGAAGGTCAAACGCGGAACTTTTTCAGTCCAAGGTTGCCCGCTTCTTGGAATCCGTTGCCCTTCGAGGGGAGGGAAAACCGGTGCGCTCCGGTCGAATGTTTTCTTGCAGGATTTTTTTCTTACGGCGATACGGTGTTCGGAAGAGCGGCTGTAATTATCATAATGGAAGAAGCAGGAACCACTCGAAAAACCTTCCTCCGGAAGAATCGACCGGTCTCGGGTGTCGTCAATCGGATTTCGGACGCTCGGACCCAGGAATCCGTTTGTTTTCCCGATAATTAGAAAAGTGCGAGTTGACCGAGCCGAACCGGGATGTTAAAATGCGAGTCGAATAAGCCCCCGTCGTCTAGCGGCCCAGGACGTGGCCCTCTCAAGGCCAAAACACGAGTTCGAACCTCGTCGGGGGCACAAATGCAAGAAATTGGGACGAAAGTGGGTCCGGTGCATTTTCCGGCCTAATCCGGCCGCCCGTTTCGGAGTTATCCGGCCGGTGATTCCGGAGTTATCCGGCCACCCATTCCGGAG
>JAFGKK010000131.1 GCA_016928575.1 Anaerolineales bacterium | reverse complement strand
GGGGGGGGGGGGAGAAGGGAGGGGGGGGGGGGGGGGGGGGGGGTAAAAATCGACTGGGAATGGCGTGGATACATTTCTCCCTCCTGGAATGTTGTATGAAAATCCACCGAAAAGCCGGTTAATACAGGATACATTAACCCAAATCGTTTAGTGTAGTGTCAGATGTCACATGGGAAAACAAACGTTTTTGGTCTCGGCTCAGCCTGATGCAGGTATTGGAAAAATAGATAAAAAAAGCCAAATTATCCTCTCTCATCCCATCCTCCCGTCACTGCCCCGCGCTCCGCGTGGAACATGCGTTCCGGGATGCCTTCTCCCAGCCCATCGTTTAAGCCGGAGGGCTGTGAACAAATGTATCTCTTCATCCGCATATGTGGGGCTGGGAAGCCGGTCCCGGCGCAATTCCGGGAAAGGTGCCCGAAGGGCGGATGAGGGGGAATCCTAGCAGGTGACGTTTTTCGACCTCTTTCCTTTCGCCAAACCCGGCTTTTCCATCGCCTTTCACGGGTGGGTATAATTGCCTTATTCCATAATTTCCTTCCCACAGGAGCGCTAATCCATGCCCCGAACTTTCCGCAATCCGATCCTCCCCGGGTTCTATCCGGATCCGTCCGTCTGCCGCGTGGGCGGGGATTTCTACCTGATTAACTCGACCTTCGAGTTCTTCCCCGGCTTGCCGATCCACCACAGCCGCGACCTGGTCCACTGGCGGCCGATCGGCCACGTGCTCACCCGGCCGTCGCAGCTCAACCTCGACGGCATCCGCCCCTCCGGCGGGTTGTACGCGCCGACCATCCGCCACCACGACGGCACGTTCTACGTGATCAACACGCTGGTGGACGGGCAGAAGGAAAAGGGCAACTTCATCGTCACCGCGCCGGATATCGCGGGGCCGTGGTCCGACCCGGTTTGGTTGGAGAACGCGCCCGGAATCGACCCCTCCCTGCTCTTCGACGATGACGGACGCGTTTGGTTCGTCGGCAACCGTCACCGAGCGAAAGCGGAATACCAGGGGCATACCGAAATCTGGCTGCAGGAGTTGGATCGGAAATCGCTGCAGCTAACCGGCCCGCAATATCCGTTGTGGGAAGGCGCGTTGAAGAAAGCGGTGTGGGCTGAAGGGCCGCACATCTACAAGATCAACGGCCTCTACTACCTGCTGATCGCCGAGGGCGGCACCGGACACAACCACGCGGTCACCGTCGCCCGCAGCGAAACGGTCACCGGCCCCTACGAGGGCAACCCCCGCAATCCGATCCTCACCCACCGCCACCTGGGGCTGGATTACCCGATCGTCGGAACCGGCCACGCGGACCTGTTCGACACCCCCCAGGGCGATTGGTGGATGGTGATGCTGGCGATGCGGCCCTACGGCGGCTACTTCTACAACCTCGGCCGCGAGACCTTCCTGGCTCCCGTCGTGTGGGAGGAGGGCTGGCCGCTGGTCGCCCCCGGCGCAGGCCGGGTGGAACGCGAATCCGCCGCCCCCGATCTGCCCGAGCATCCCTGGCCCGCGCCGCCGGCTTGCGATCATTTCGACGCGCCGACCCTCGGCTTGCAGTGGGATTTCCTGCGCACCCCGCGCGAGGAATTCTGGAGCCTAAGCGAACGCCCCGGGCACCTGCGCCTCAAATTGCGTCCGCAGACGCTTTCGGAATGGTCCAATCCCAGCTTCGTCGGCCGCCGGCAACAGCACATGAACTTCACCGCCCGGGCGGCGATGGAGTTCACCCCCAACAACAGCGACGAATGCGCCGGGATCGTCCTGCTGCAGAACGACAACTACCACTTCCGTTTCGTCGTCACGCGGGAAAAGGATCCCGCGGCCGTGCTTATCAAACGCGAAAAGGGGGAGGATGCAGTCCTGGCCAAGCGCCCCGTTGGCGGCGGCAAGCTGTATTTCAAGGTTTCCGCCGCCGGCCAATCCTACAACTTCCATGTCGCTTCCGAATACGAGCAGTGGATCCCGGTCGCGGAAAACGTCGACGGGCGGATCCTCAGCACGCCGATGGCGGGCGGGTTTATCGGCGCCTATCTCGGGATGTACGCCAGCGCCAACGGCAAGCCGAGCTCGAACTGCGCGGATTGGGATTGGTTCGAATACGCCGGCGTGGATGCCGGGCCGGGTTGAACGGCGCGCGGCGTTTCGTCCGCGCCGGTTGAGGATTTCACGATCCGGTTTGCCCTTCTCCCCGCCGCTCGGGGGAAGGCGGCCGGCGGTTGAGGACCGGGAAAAAATACCGTCCTCCCTGCGCGCTTCCGGCAGGGGGGACGGATTAAAATGCGCCATAAGCGCGGCATGAAGCTCTCGGCCTTTCCATGATTTCCAAACCGGATGAGACCGCCGCTCGTCGGAGGTTCGGGGGTTTTCATTCCAAGGATCGACCTTACTGGACGTATCGCATGGCGTTAAATGGGCACCCGGAAAAGATGCAGTACGGAAAAAATTACCATGGTCGCGACGGTGCCGATGATGAAAATGAAGATTACCGCGATGGAATCGATCCACTATGCGTGCTTCTGGTGAAACACCCTGAAATGCCCCCAACCGATCAACACTTTCTCAAGGAGATTGCCGGGCGGTTTCCCCGCTCCAATCAACGCGGACGCCTTTCGAAAATACATATTAAACAACCAATACAGCACGCCAAAAAGGATGGCGAATACCGCTAGCACCAAGATAAAATTTTGGTAATAAGTAAAAACGGTGAGGGAAAAAACGTAAAACGAAAAAAGGAATCCCCCGATCAAAACCCCGTAGGTCACCAGTTCATGGATGAGAGTGTCGATCCAATCCCTGATCTTTTCCGAGAAATCATTGGAATCGTTAGAATCGTCCATGGCTCCTCCACACCGCATTCCCGGCCCCGCGGCCGCGATTCGCGCCCGCGGAATTTTCCACCATCCGGGTTTCGGACGGCGGCGGCTTTCCCGGGGGGAGGCAAAGCCGGCGGACGGCTACGTCCGCGGGAGTTTGAAATACCGGCTTTTCGGGCTCCCGCCTTCCATCCTTCTTTCCATGAAATAGCCGATGACGACGATCAGTATTCCAAGGTTGATGTTGATCAGGATGATTAATCCCAACAGGTAGGCGGCGGATTTTATCTCCTCGGTGGAGGATCCGGTAAATTCGAATATCCTTCCGTCTTTGCCGATCGCCATTGCGTAGGTTTTCGAATAATTTTCAAGCTTTCGACAGCGGATGACGATGCTTTTGACATTCAGGATGTCCGGAATCTCGCAGGTGGAGATGTCCTCGTCATAGGCAAGGTATTCGTCGACCTCGGTTGTTTCCAGCCAAACGTTCTTCCACCCCTCGTTTTCCTCGATGACCGAAAAATGCTTGTACGTTTTTCCGTCCTTGCCCTTGACATACCCGTATTCGACGACGTACTCCGCCTCGGACGGCGGTTTTCCCAAATCGTTCCATTGGGTCAGGAAGATCATGGACAAATTTCCCCGGAGGAGCAGCAATTCCAGGGTCCCGACCAAACAAACGCAAAGGGAAATGTATAAATATTTGCGCAGATACGAAAACGGGTTTTGCATATTTCCTTCCATCGGCGGCGCACGAACAATCCGTTTGGCAGGTTGTTGACGATTGGGACAATTATACTTGTCTTGCACCCCAAGGGCGTTTTTTTCGGGACGAAAGGCGAATTCCATCCGGCGCGCAAGGGGCGATCGGCAAACGCCGCCCGGGGAAGATCCGCCCGTAATGGGTCCAATCCTTTTTGGCCGGAAGGGAACCGCCGGGGGAAACAAACCTGACCCACACGTGACCGGCGCCGCATTCTCCCGAATGCCGCAGGACACGGATCAATTCACTCGGAGATGGAATTTGCTTGGTTCCGCAAATTTTGCGCGAGACAGTTCCATCCTTCATCGTACCGGGGGGAGTCTTCGGCGCCCCGCCCCCGGGTTCCGGACGGCCGCAGAAAATCCATCGCGCGCGCGGGGCAATCACCCGATTTTCTTTTTGCCGCTTGTATTCATTGTGCAGATTCCGAGGCAGGCTTCCGCGCTGATTGAGTAGCGCCGCCTTGGGCGTTATTCCCGCCGAAGGACCGGGGTCGTAATGCATTCGAGCCGCGGGAAAGAGGATCCGGGAGTTGTCTGCCGGAAAAAGGGCGGTCCTCCCGGCTCATTCAACCTCCAGCCGCAGCACGCTCCCGGTATCCGTCGCCGCCCACACCGCGCCGTCGGGCGTCCGCGAGAGGGCGACGATCACTCCCTGTACCGGCGAGGGAACCCTTCCCCACTCCGTTCCGTTCCAATGCAGCAGGCCGTTCCCCGCCATCCACCCGTCGTCGGCGGCGGTCATCAGAACCGCATCCATCCACACCACGCCCGGCGGCACCGCGTAGGAAACCCAATCCGATCCGTCCCAATGCAGGAGCACGCCGGGATTGGAGGAGGAGGGCGAATCCTCGGCGATGCCCGCCGCCCACACATCATCGGCCGCCGCGCCGCCGACCGCCAGCAGGCGGTAGGCCTCCGGCCAGGTCCGGTAGGTCCATTCTTCCCCATCCCAGTGCATGACCAGCATTTGGTCGCCGCCGCCCACGGCCCACCCGTCGTCCGGTGAGGAAAAGTGCATCGCATACAGCGAGCAGCGGCACGGCGGCGGTTCGGCGAACAGCGCCGCTTCGCTCCACGCCCGGCCGTCCCAGCGCACGATCCACGGCTGGCTGAAATCGCCCCCTTCCAGGGCGCCGGCCGCCCAGCCGTCGTCCGGATCTGCGAAGCCCAGGGCGTGGAAGCGGATGTAGAGCGCGTTGTTCCCGGCGCCGCGCGCCATGTACGGACGTTCGACCGCCCATTCGCTCCCGTTCCAGCGCAGGATCTGACCGCCTTCGCCGGCCGCCCAGCCGTCGTCCTCCGAGAGAAACGCCACGGCGTTCAGCGCCTGCCCGGTCGGGCTTTCGGCCGCGAACCACTCGCTTCCGTCCCAATGCGCGAGCAGGCCGTTCTCGCCCACACCCCAGGCGTCGTCGCCGGCGAGGAACGCCGCCGCCTGAAGCGGGACCGGCACTTTTTCGATTTCGCGGCTCCAACCCCCGCCGTCCCAACGCCAGATCATCCCCGCCCGCGATTTTCCGGGGATCCACCCGGCCGCCCACGCCTCGCCGTCCGCCGGAAAATCCAGCGCCAGCACCTCGCCGTCCGGCCCGTCGCCGGAAAAGGCGACCCAATCCTCGCCGTCCCAGCGCAGGACGATGTCGCCGCGGTTCCACGAGCCGAGGATCCAACCGTCTTCCCCGTCCGGATCCATCACCATCCGGCGCGGGCTGGGCGCCATCGCCGAGTACGTCCACCACTCGCCGAGGGCGTAGCGCAGGATCACGCCGTCCCGGCTGGACGCCCATCCGCTGGTGATCGAGGTGAACACCAATCCGTCGAGGTCCTTGTCGGTCGGCGATTCCACCGCCCGCCACGCGGATCCGTCCCAATGCAAAATCACCCCGCCGTCGCCGACTGCCCAGCCTTCGGTCGGGGTGAGGATTTGGATCGCATTCAACGCCGGCGATCGGTTGACCGCCGACCATTCCTTGCCGTTCCAGCGCATGAGGGAATGATGCGTCTCCGCTCCCCGGGTTTGGACGCTGATTCCCCAGGCGTATTTCGCATTCAGGAAGGACAGATCCACGACCAACCCGGTCTCGCTCGGATTGGGATAGACCTTCCATCCCGATCCGTTCCAATGCAGCAGACGGCTGCGGTAGCGCATCTCCCCGGGAGCGACGGCGTAGGGCTCGTCGGCCACCGCCCAGGCGTTGTCCGCGGCGAGGGCGAACACCCGCCGGATGTCGCTCCCGGTCGGGCTCTCCTCCTCCCGCCATTCCCCTTTCTCCCTGCGCAGAATCACCCCCCGCTCCCCCACCGCCCAGCCTCCGCCGCCGGGCAGCATGGCTACGTCGAGCAGCACCCGGTGGCACGGATCGGGCGAGCCGTCCGGGATGCACGACCAGCGGTACGGATTGTGGGTCGGCTCCGGGGTAGGCGAAGGCGCCCAGCCCAGGTCGGCCGTCATCGTCGGGGTGATGGTTTCGGTGGGCAGCGGGGAGGGCGTGCGGATTCCGGTCGGGGCGCCGAAGGTCAATCCGGAATAATCCGGCGTTTGGGGGAGTGGGCTGGGTTTGGATGATCCGCCGAGAAACGGCAGGGAACAGCCGGCCAGCAAACAAATCCCGACTGCGCTGATCACTCTCCCCGGACGGATCATGGCTAATTTATATCATACCTCCCCTTTTCCTTTCGAGATTCGCGGTTGAGCTCTTTCCATGATATGCTCTTGCTTCCGAAGGATTCGCCGCCGATCCTAAAAGTCAGGAAAATGGCCTTCCTCCGCAATTTTTCAACAAAGCGCGTCCTGTCCACAATATCGGTCCTGGCCTTATTGTTGCTGGTGCTGTGCGCAGGCAGCGGCTTCATTATGGTTAAGCAAAGAGAGGGGTATCCTGGCCTTATCGCGGCCATCGATCGCGACTGGCTTCAAAGGACGGATGTTGCTCGGTATTATTATAAATTGGCCTGGCATCATGCCGAAGAAATCACTGAGATCGGCAATTACATGACCATCCCCGAACTCCTTCACATAACACAGCTCATCGATCCATGGATTCAGTATTTCCAGTCTTTGGTGGATGGGGAAGGCGATACAAAAATAATCACAGCCGATCATGTGGACGATTTGCTCGACATGCTCGGATTCTTTTCCGCGCGCGGAAGCCCAGCCCTGCGCCACGATATTGAAACGGAACTACAAAGATTAAATCCTTCAGATTTCATCGGCTTAAGCATGACGGAGGCCTGGAATCACTTACACGAAATTTGGAAGGGCCAAGATCCCCTGATCCTTTCATTCCTGGACAATCCCGATGGATGGATTCCGCAGCCACACGGTGAAATGCTCTCCGATGATTTTTACGGAGAATATTGGCGCGTGTTTCGAGTGCAGAATCCCGGATTCGCATTCGCTTATCCGGCCGACTGGACGGTATATGCGATGCGTTCGGAAAACAACGGCGCGCAAAAAATAAAAATCTGCAATTATGATGAAAGGATTTTTACTCCGGATATTCTGCTAGCCGATATTGAATGCATCCGGGTGGATGTTGCCGCCGAAACCGATCCCTCACGATCTTTGGAAGACGCCGCCAAGTACTCTTTTTGCCCGGACTACTCTTTTATCCGTTGTGAGATCCTGACCCATCAGGAGGATCTTGTCGCCAAGCCAAACAGCATCCTTCTCGTCTACCAGCGGAAGGATCTTTCTTTCCTCGGCAGAGTTATGTCGGTCTACCGGCTGCCATCCGGCAGCCTAGTGAATTTCTCCATAGACCTCCAAAGGTATACGTCCAGGGAATACAAAGCCATTATTACATCCTTTATCCCGGATGGCGATGGATCGATAAAGTCGCCGAAGATAATTCCGGAGGAACCACAGCCTTTTTCCTGGAGCGACCGCTCAAGGGTGGAACTGGAGATTACCCCGTTGCCGACCGGAACTCCCTGGCCTACTCCTTATCCGCTTTCAGAATGGACCCCGCAGGGAACCCTTACGGATGGGCCTTACGCGGAGTACTGGGCAGAATACCGTGATCAGAAGGATCAATACGGGTTCGCCTACCCTGCAGATTGGACTCTACGAAGTCAGCAGGACGAATACGTTGAAGAAAAATGGATGCAAGTCTGCAATCACAACGCCGAGGAGTACGATCCAAACAATCGGTTAATGATCTGCTTCTTCGTTTTTGAAAATCAATGCGACCCGTCTCTTTCATTGGAAGAAGCCGCCTATCGGCTCCTGGACGACAATAATTATTATATTAAAGCATTAGAGTTTGTCCCAGATCGAAAAGCGGATCCCCCTCGGGTAATTATCCATTACAGGTTTTTTTCCGAATACGATCCTCCTGAAGCAATTCGAGAAACCGGATATTGGATAATCTTTCAGAATCCAAATGGAAAATTAATTATCTTAGGGGTTTTTGAACGGGAAATGACGACCGCGGAAATCCAAGCCATGATTAATTCATTTGTGTTCGGTTTGGATACTGCGATCATTTCACCGGGCTTCATTCCCTCCCCGCTGGTGGATTTCGGCCCCTGATCGATTTTCCCAATCCCTGTCCCAGTCTAATTGCCGCGTCCGTCGCCGGGCGCGGCAATATGCCAGGCCGCTGTGGGTGATCCTTGAAGGGAAACGCCGGTATGCGGATCCCTCCCCCATTTGCGGATGGAAAAATCCATGGATTCCATGACTTCGATTCCGCAAATGGGGGAGGGAAGGGAGGGGGTCAGTGCCGGTGGCGCTTGCGCTTCGATTTCTTCTCCTGCGGCGTCTGCGCTTCGCCCGGCCCGGCGGCGGGCGCCGCGGGAAGGCGCGCATCCTCCGGCGCGGCGCCCCCCGCGGCCGGAGAGGCCGTGCGCAGCGACATGCGGAACAAGCGCGAGACCACGCCGGTCCGCACCTGCTGCATCAGGTTCTGGAACAGATCGAAGGCTTTGCTCTTGTATTGAACCAGCGGGTCGCGCTGGGCGTAGGCTTCCAGCCCGACCGACGTGCGCAGGGCTTCCATTTCCGTGAGGTATTCCACCCAGGATTGCCCGACCACCCCGAGCATCAGCTCGCGGTGGGCCTGGGTGACCACCCGGTCGCCCGCCATCAGGATCGCCTTCTCGCGCGCCCAATCCGGCAGTTGGCGGAGCGGCGCCTCGAGGTCCACGCTTTCCCATGGGCCGGCGATTTCCGCTTGCATCCTTTTTTGGAAGTCCGCCGGCAGGGAATGAAAGGTCTGTTCCCCGGTCCGCACCCAGATCTGGCGCCCCCATTCGGCTCGCAAAACGTTGAGGGCTTCGAGCAGGTGCTCTTGTATCCGCCGGGTGAGGGCGTCGGCGCCGCGGGCACCGTGCTCCGCCGCCAGCTTGGCCGCCAGGTGCACCCAGGTGAATTGCGCCGCGGTGACCGCGCGGCGCTGGTGGGTCCGTTGATCGAAGACGGTCTGGGTCCTCAGGGTCACGGATATCAGCAGTTTGACCAATTCCTCTTCCCCGGCCGGCTCCGGCGGCGCACTCCGGATCTGGTCTTCGACTCCGCGCACGATTCGTGTCCGCCGCTGGGCAAGCGCCTGCGAAAGCAGGTCGCTCAGGCGGGAGGCCGTCTCGTCGAAATCCTCCTCCGCAGTGGGAGCGCGCTCCGGAGCGAGTCCGGTGCGGCGCTGCAGCCAGGAGCCGGCCTGGGCTGCGGCGCGCTCCCAGGCCGCTTGCTCGGCCTGATCGTACAGGTGTTGGCGGAGTTTATGGGCTTGGTCCGGCGCCATCAGCTCGCGCGGCACGGTGCGGGTGTCGACCGGGGCCGTCTTGGCCACCCGTTCCAGGATCGACCGCGGCGTCAGATCGCCGTCCTGCTCGCGGGCCTCGATCTCCGCGCCTTCCCACGCCATCTCCAGCGCTTCGCGGTTCTCCCGCGCCCATTCCTTGGCCCGCTCGGCGATGCCCTCCATCTGCTTCTCAAAAGCCCGGCTCAGGTATTCGGCTTCCTCGTCCAGGGCCCGGCCCGCCAGCTCCACAAGCCGCTGTAGCCGCCGGGATTCCGGCTCGTCGAGCAGCTCCTCGAGGATGATCCGGTGGGCGAAGGACGGATACGGCCTGCCTTCGGCAGAGCGCATCGTCGGCTGGATATCCTCCAGCCAGGCCATCAGCCGCCACGGATCCTCCTTCTCCTGCTCCGCCGTGTGCACGTGCCGGCGGATGTCCTCCTCCAGCATCGCGCGGATGTCTTCGCGGAGGTCGTCCTTGGCGAAGATCCGCTCGCGCATTTCGTAGACTTTGGCGCGCTGTTTGTTGAGCACGTCGTCGTACTCGAGGAGGTGCTTGCGGACGTCGAAGTTCGCGCCTTCCACCCGGCTCTGGGCCTGCTCGATCATCCGGCTCACCAGCCCGGATTCCATCGGCACGGCGTCGTCGATCCGCATGGTCTGCATCATCCCCGCCACCTGGTCGCCGCCAAAGCGGCGCATCAGGTCGTCCTCCATGGAAAGGAAGAAGCGCGAAGAGCCGGGATCGCCCTGGCGGGCGGCGCGGCCGCGCAGCTGGTTGTCGATCCGGCGCGCTTCGTGGCGTTCCGATCCGAGCACGTGCAGGCCGCCCAATTCGCGCACCTTCTGCTCTTCGCGCATGTGCTTGCGGAAATACTCCACCTCCGACCCGTATACGCCGATCTGCTCCGGGGCCGCGCGTTCCAGCTGTTTCCAGCGCTCGGCGTTGGTCAGGTTGTACGGATCCTCCACACCCGTCCGGCGCAGCACGCGGTTGATCGCCGCGTACACCTCTTCGGCCAACTCGCCGCCGAGCTTGATGTCGACTCCGCGGCCGGCCATGTTGGTGGCGATCGTCACCGCCCCGTACGCCCCGGCCTCGGTGATGATCTGGCTTTCTTCGGCGTGCTTCTTGGCGTTGAGCACCTGGTGGGGGATGCCTTTTTGCAGGGCCTGCATCAGCCGCGGATGGGAATCCTCCGGCAGGGCAAGCAGGTGCATCAGCCGATCCACGTTGCCGGGCTCTTCCGGATTGAGCGGAAGCTCCAGCGGCTTGGCGATGGCGCGCAGGACGGAGGGCGCCAGCTTCCCGAGCGGCTCGGCCAGGGGATTGAGCTCCTCCACCTGGCGGCCGTCCTCCTCGCGGTTGTGGGTTTTAAACCAGGCGTCGCGCAGGAGCAGGGTCAGCGCCAGCTTGCGCAGGGGCTCCGCCCGCAAGCGCTCCGAAAGGATCTCCGAACGTTCGACCGACGTCGTGCCCACCAGCACCGGGCGCCCGAGGACGTGCATCTGCAGAATTTCGGCGCACACCGAACGGAACTTGGCTTCCTCCGTCCGGTAGATCACGTCCTTGTAGTCCTTGCGCCGCCAGAACACGGGGGTATCCGGATCCGCCTTGCGGGCGAAGAAAAAGAACTTGTTGCCGTTCTCCCGGAACGGCACTTCGACCAGATCCATCTCCTGCCGCCCGGCGAGGTATTCGAGGTTGGTCGGGATCGGGGTGACGTTCAGGGTGTAGATTTTGTGAAATTCCTCGGCTTCGGTCAGCGCCGTGCCGGTCATCCCGGACAGCTTGGCGTACAGACGGAAGTAATTCTGCAGGGTGATGGTGGCGTAGGTGACGTTTTCCGGCTGGACCTCCAGCCCTTCCTTGGCCTCGACCGCCTGGTGCAAACCGTCGGACCACCGCCGGCCGTGCATCAGCCTTCCGGTGAATTCGTCGACGATCACCACCTGCCCGCCCTGGACCAGGTAATCCCGGTTGCGGCGGAAGAGCAGTTCGGCGCGCATCGCTTGGCTCAGGTAGCCGGCCAGCCGCGCCTGCTCGGGCGTCACGTCCTCCGGCCTGTCCGGATCGCGCAGGGGCTGGCCGAGGATCTGCTCGATGTGGCTTTCCCCCGCCTCGGTCAGGTTGACCGTCCGGTCGCGCTCGTTGATCTCGTAATCTTCCGGGCGAAGCTGACGCACGGCCTGGGCCATGCGCTTGTATTCCTGCTGTTCCTCGGCCGCCGGGCCGGAGATGATCAGCGGAGTCCGCGCTTCGTCGATCAGGATGTTGTCCACTTCGTCGACGATGGCAAAGTTGCGCTCCCGCTGGACCCGCTCCTCGCGCCTCAAGGCCAGGTTGTCGCGCAGGTAATCGAAGCCGAACTCGTGGTTGGTGCCGTAGGTGATGTCGGCGGCGTACGCCTGGCGCCGGTCCACCAGCCGCAGCTTGTCGCTGTCCTCCTGGGTGGATTCCCGCGCCGGATCGACCAGGAAGGCCTTGCGCGCGTTGTCGGTGCGGGAGGCCTCCTGCAGCACGCCCACGGTCAGGCCGAGGCCCATGTAGATCGGCGCCATCCAGCGGGCGTCGCGCCGGGCGAGGTAGTCGTTGACCGTCACCAGGTGGGCGCCCTTGCCCGTAAGCGCGTTGAGGTACAGCGGCAGCGTGGCGACGAGGGTTTTCCCCTCGCCGGTTCGCATCTCCGCCACGGTTCCCTGGTGCAGGACCATTCCGCCGACCAGCTGGACGTCGTAGTGGCGCAGGCCGATTGCCCGGCGCGAAGCTTCGCGCACCGCGGCGAACGCCTCCTCCAGCAGGTCGTCGAGGGATTCGCCGTCCTCCAGCCGCTTGCGGAATTCCGCCGTCTTGCCCCGCAAGGCTTCGTCGGAGAGCGCTTGATAATCCGCCTCCAAGCCGTTGATCCTTTCGACCGACGCGGAGTAGCGTTCGATATCGCGGCGGTTGGGATCCCCGCCGACCAGGCGAATGAGCGAGTTCAGCATTGAGGTGTGGTTTCCTTTATGGAGAATCTCATGATATCCGGGATGCTGTCATTGCGGGGGGACGGAGGCCCCGAAGCAATCTCCTTAAAATGGCGGGAGATTTCTTTGCCGGCCCGCCTCCGGCGGGCCTCCAAGCTTTGGCATGGAACGAATCACTCATGAAACAGCTCGCCCACGCTCCGCCCTTCGTGCGTGCGGCGGATCACCTCGCCCAACAGCGGGGCGACCGAGAGCACCACCAGCCGGTTTCCGAGCAGGGCCTTCTTCTCCGCCGGGATCGGAATGGTGTCGGTGGTGACGAACTCGCGGACCGGCAGGCCGGCCAGCCGTTCAACGGCCGGACCGGAAAGGACCGGGTGGACGAACGACAGATAAACGTCGCGGGCGCCGAATTCTTTGACGGTCTTCACCGCCTGGCAGATCGTCCCGCCGGTGTCGATCTCGTCGTCGACGATCACCACGTCGTGGTCCTCCACGTCCCCCACCACGGTCAGCACTTCGGTCAGCGATTTGTTGCCCTTGCGCCGCTTTTCTATGAAGGCCATGCTGCATCCGAGCGAGGCCGCGAAGTTGCGGCCCTTCTTGGCGAACCCCAGGTCGGCGGTGACGATCACCGGTTCGTGCATCTTCTTCTTCTTTTTGGAAAAATATCCGCTCAGGATCGGAAAGGTGGTCAGCACGTCGCCGCGCACGGAGAAAAATCCCTGGATCTGCCCGGCGTGCAGGTCCAGGAAGATATAGCGGTCCGCGCCGGCGGCTTCGATCAAATCCGCGATCAGCCGGGCGGTGATCGCCACCCGCGGCTGGTCCTTCTTGTCGGAGCGCGTGTAGCACAGGTAGGGAACGACGGCCGTCACGCGGTCGGCCGAATCCTGCTTGAGCGTGCGCAGGGTGATCAGGAGCTCCATGAAGTTGCGGTTGACCGGCGAGGAGGTGGTCTGGATGATGTAGACGTCCTGGCCGCGCACGCTGGAATGCAGGCGCAGGAAGACGTTCTCGTTCGGAAAATCCATCACGTCGTGGCCGCTGAGCGGAATGCGGATGTATTTGGAGATCGCCGCGGCCAAGTCCACCGATCCGCGGCCGGCGAAGAGCTTGATCCCATTGTAGCTTGCCATGCCTGTCCTACTCCTTGGGGTTGCCGGGAAGGGCTTGCCACTCCCGGCGCAGGATGGAATAGAGGTGCATGTCCCAGTAGCGGCCCCGGTAAAAATGCGCCTCCCGCATCGAGCCTTCCCGCACGAAACCGGATTTCTCATACAGGCGGATCGCCCGCCGGTTGTATTCCATCACCCGCAGCTGGATTCGGTTCAGGTTCAGGGTTTCAAATCCGAAGCGCAGCAGGGTCCGGAGGATATCCCGGCCGTACCCTTTGCCCCAGTATTTCTTCACCCCGATGAACAGCCCGCATTCGGCGAAGCGGTTGCGCTGATCGACGACATGAAACCCCGTCCCGCCGACATGCTCCCATTTCCCCCGGCCCCGGTCCAGGTCCACCGCCAAGGCTTGCTGATCCGGGGGCTGCTTGAGGTTCTCCTCGTACCAGCGCTCCTCGTGGGCTAGGCTCATCGGCATCTGGCTCGAGAGGTTCTCGCTGACGGCGGAATCGGCGAACCAGGCCACGTACCGCGGCAGGTCGTCCCGTTCGATCGCGCGCAGGCGGATTTTTTCTCCGAAGTAGTGCATCGCATTTCCTCGAACCCCTCCCCTTCCCTACCCACCCCCCTATGGTCCCCCTATTCCAAAGGAATGGGGGGACGTGATTGTGGGGGGAGGGCGGGGTTACTCTCCCAACAACTTCTCCGCCGCATCCTCCGGCGAGCACTCGCGGGCGGCGATCCGTTCGATCCACCCCGCAAGCCCGCGCGGGTTGGAGGATTGCCAGCGTTCGAACAACCGCTCCCGCATCCGCTCGCGCAAATCCGCCTCGGCCCGGTCCCGCTCCCGCTTGCGGTCGGCGCCGGTCCGGCGCAGGAAATCGCGGTGTTCGCGGATCGCGGCGGCCAATTCCTGCCCGCCTTTTCCGGCGGCGGCGGTCGTCAGGATGATCGGCGTTTCCCAACCCCCCGCGCCGCCGGACGAGGGTCCGAGCATCGCCCGGAGCGAGGCGGCGGCCGAATCCGCGCCGGGCAGATCGGCCTTGTTGACCACCAGGATGTCGGCGATCTCGAGGATTCCGGCCTTGAGCGCCTGGATGTCGTCGCCCAGTCCCGGCGTTTCGACGACCACCACCGTGTGGGCCCGGCGGGCGATCTCGACTTCGTCCTGCCCGACGCCCACCGTCTCGACCAGGATCACTTCGAAGCCCGCCGCGTCGAGGGCGCGCACGGCCCCTTCGCTCGCCCGCGAAAGGCCGCCGAGCTGCCCGCGGGAGGCCATCGACCGGATGAACACCCCCGCGTCGCCGGCCAGATCGCGCATCCGGATCCGGTCGCCGAGGACGGCTCCCCCCGAGAACGGGCTGGTCGGATCGACCGCCAGAATGCCGACCGTCCGCGGCGGTTCGCCGCCGGCGCCGAGGCGGAAGGCGCGGGCCAGCACGGCCGCAAGGGTCGATTTTCCGGTGCCGGGCGCCCCGGTGATGCCGACGATCATCGCCTTGCCGGTCCGCCCGTGTAGCCGGCCGAGGATCTCCCGCGCTTCGGGATCCTCCCGCTCGATCCGGCTGATCAGGTTGGCGAGAGCACGGCGGTCGCCCGCCGCAACGAGGTCGGTCTGGGTCGGCATCCGTCGCGCTTTATCCGGGCTGGGGTTCTCCCAACAGCCGCCGGATGGCCTCCGCCACGTCGGCGGTGGGCGTCCCCGGGCCGAACACTTCAGCGACCCCCGCCGTCTTCAGATCGGGAATCTCGGCCTCGGGGATGATGCCCCCAACCAGGACCCGCACGCGCTCGAGCCCCCTTTCTTTTAATAGCCGCATGACGCGCGGGATCAGACTGCCGTGCGCGCCGGATAGGATCGACAGGCCGATCACGTCGACGTCTTCCTCCAGCGCGGCATCGACGATCATTTCGGGGGTCTGGCGCAAACCGGTGTAGATCACTTCCATCCCGGCATCCCGCAGTGCGCGGGCGACCACCTTCGCCCCGCGGTCATGCCCGTCCAACCCCGGTTTCGCCATCAGAACGCGGATTTTTCGCGCTGCCATCCTGCGGATGAAGGGCTCCTCTCACCCCGAAATTGCCGGCCGTCTTTTTCGAAATCGGCGTTTTCCCGGCGGCCGCGGCACACTCAGGATTATACTCCCCCTTTTTTTGACATTCCTTCCTTGACTTTCCGTCCGCCGCTTCATAGAATCCGGTTGCATCCCATGCCGAAGCGCGGGAAAAAAAAAGAACCTTCGGCGTCCGCAATCCGAGGGGGAGTTTCCGTGCCGAAACCCGTCCCCGCGAACCGGGTGCCGGAGCTTTGCTTTTTCCGCCCAGCAGGGTCCTGAAAAGGCGTTCCCAGGCATCTTGGCGAGCGGCCGGAAGGAGCGAAGCAATTTTCTTCTTCTGAAAAAAGAGGGGCTTCGTCACTTCACCCCCCGGCCCCGACCCCGCCCCGCGCCGCAAGGGCGGCGGCGCTCGCAAGGAGGTCGGTTGACGACGTCTTCCACGCCCGGCCAGGAACACTCCCGCCCTTCGCCCGGCAATGGATCGCCGCCGGAGCGTGCGCCGGCGCGCACGGCACTTTGTCTCTTGGAGGTTTCGCATGATCGTCCCGAACGAATTGAAATACACGAAAACCGACGAATGGGTCCGGGTGGAGGGAAACCAAGCCTCCATGGGCATCACCGACTACGCCCAAAGCCAGCTCTCCGACATCGTCTATGTGGAAGTGTTCCCTAAAAAAGGCGACGCCTTGGCGCAGGGCAAACCGGCCGCCTCGGTGGAATCGGTAAAGGCGGCGGCGGAGATTTACCTCCCAGCCGGCGGAACGGTGACCGATGTGAACCCCGCGCTCGCCGGCGCGCCTGAAGTGATCAACAAAGATCCTTACGGCGAAGGCTGGATGGTGAAATTCACTCTGTCCGATCCCGCCGAGTTGGATTTGCTGATGGACGCGAAGAGCTACGAAGCGTATTGCGCCGGACGCCAGCGCTGACGGCGGTCCCGCGGAGCGCCGGGAGCGGCTCCGCCAACCAGAGGCAGCATGCCCTTTCTTCCCCATACCGAAGCGGAACGCGCCGAAATGCTCAAGGCCGTCGGCGTTAACAGGATCGAGGATTTGTTCTCCGCCGTTCCGGAAACCCGGCGGTATCCGAAACTAAACCTTCCGGCTCCGGCCTCCGAGCCGGAGGCAATCTCGGAAATGCGGTTCTTGGCGGAAGCCAACGTGCAGGCGCAGGATACGGCTTGTTTCCTCGGCGCGGGCGCCTACCACCACTACATCCCGCCGGCGGTCAACCACCTCCTGTTGCGGGGCGAGTTCTACACCGCCTATACGCCGTACCAGCCGGAAATTTCCCAGGGAACTTTGCAATCCATCTTCGAATTCCAGACCCTGATCGCGGCGCTGACCGGAATGGAAGCGGCCAACGCCTCGCATTACGACGGGGCGACGGCCGCCGCCGAGGCGGTGGTCCTCGCCCTGCAGCAATCGCGCGGGCGCCGGCGGGTGGTGCTCTCGCCGGTCCTGCATCCGCATTACCGGCGGGTCATCCGCACCTACCTGCAGGGGGCGGACATCCATTTCGCCGGCGACGAAACCCCCGAAACCTACTCGGCCTTCCAAGCCCGGAGCCGGATCAAGCACCTGGCGACCTGCGTCGACGAATCCACCGCCGTGGTGGTGGCTCCTTACCCGTCGTTCGTGGGGGAAGTCGACGACCTCGCGCCGCTGGCGGAGGTGGTGCACACCGCCGGGGCGCTCCTGGCGGTGGCGGTCAACCCCATCGCCCTCGGACTGCTGAAACCCCCGGGGGAGATGGGGGCGGACATCGTCTTCGGGGAAGGCCAGCCGCTCGGCATTCCCCTTTCCTGCGGCGGCCCGTACCTGGGGTTCTTCGCCACGCGGCGGGCCTACTTGCATAAAATGTCCGGCCGCATCGCCGGGGAGACGTCCGACGGGCAGGGGCGCCGCGGATACGTGCTCACCCTCGCCGCGCGCGAACAGCACATCAAGCGCGAACGGGCCTCTTCGAACATCTGCACCAACCAGGCGCTGATGGCGCTGGCGGCGACCGTCTACCTCAGCCTGCTGGGGAAGCACGGCCTGCGGCGGGTGGCCGAACTGTGCTACCACCGCGCCAACTACGCCGCCGACCGGGTTGCCCGGCTGCCCGGATTCCAGGTCGTCTCGCGCTTCCCCTTCTTCCACGAATTCGTCCTGCGCTGCCCGAAATCGGTCGCCGAGATAAACCGGAATTTATTGGATCATTGGGAGATCATCGGCGGATACGATCTGGGGCGGGATTTTCCGTGCCTGGCCAACCACATGCTGCTGGCTTTCACCGAAATGACCCCGCGCGAGCAAATCGACCGACTCGCCGACGCCCTGGCGGAGGAATCCTTATGAGGCGGATGCCATGACCGAGCCGACGGTATACGAACTTTCTGCGCCGGGGCGCAGCGGAGTGAGCCTGCCCGCCCTCGACGTGGATCCCTCCACCCTGCCCCCGTCGCTGATTCGCAAGGACCTGCCGCTGCCCGAGCTGTCGGAAGCCGACGTCGTCCGGCATTTCCTGCGCCTCTCGCAGATGAACTACGCGGTCGACAAGGGCTTCTACCCCCTGGGCTCGTGCACGATGAAATACAACCCCAAAATCAACGAGGACGCCGCGCGCCTTCCGGGATTCGCGTTTGTCCACCCCCTGCAGAATCCGGAAAGCATGCAAGGATGCCTCTCCCTGATGTACCATCTGCAGTCCTGGCTGGGCGAGATCAGCGGGTTGGCGGCGGTTTCCCTGCAGCCGGCGGCCGGCGCCCACGGCGAGCTGACCGGCGCGCTGATGATCCGCGCCTACCATCTCGACCGCGGCGAACGGAACCGCCGCCGGATGCTGATCCCCAACTCCGCCCACGGAACCAACCCCGCCTCGGTGTCGATGGCCGGGATGGAGGCGGTGGAGGTGCCGTCCGACCGGCGCGGCAACATCGACCTCGCCGAACTGCGCAAGGCGTGCGATTCCACCGTCGCCGGGCTGATGCTCACCAATCCGAACACCCTTGGATTGTTCGAGGAGAACGTGCTGGAGGTGGCTGACGCAGTCCACAACTGCGGCGGGCTGTTGTACGGAGACGGTGCCAACCTCAACCCGCTGCTCGGGATCGTCCGGCCGGGCGACCTCGGATTCGACGTGATGCATTTCAACCTGCACAAGACCTTCTCCACCCCGCACGGCGGCGGCGGTCCGGGCTCCGGCCCGGTGGGCGTATCCGAAAAACTGACCGAGTTCCTGCCCGCGCCGGTCGTTGCGATTCTCGATCCGGGCGGCGAGGAGGAACCCCCATTGTACGGATTTCGCGATCCGCAGAAGAGCATCGGCCGGATGCGCGCCTTCCACGGCAACTTCGGCGTCCTGGTCCGCGCCGCCGCCTACATCCGCATGCTCGGCGCCGAGGGGCTGCGGCGGGTGGCCGAGACCGCCGTCCTGAACGCCAACTACCTCCGAACCCTGCTGAAAGGCGCTTACGCCGTTCCCTACGACCGGATCTGCATGCACGAGTTCGTCGCCGAAGGGTGCTGGGCGGACGCGCCGGGGATCCGCGCGGTCGACGTCGCCAAGCGATTGATGGACTACGGCGTGCACCCCCCGACGGTGATGTTCCCGCTGATCGTGCACGACGCGCTGATGATCGAGCCGACCGAAACCGAGAGCAAGCAGACGCTCGACGCGTTCGCCGAGGCGATGAAGAAAATCGCCGCCGAGGCCCGGAGCGATCCGCAATTGCTGCACGAAGCCCCGCACCACGCGCCGGTCGGCCGCCTCGACGAAGTCCGCGCCGCCAAACAGCCGGTGTTGACGGGGAAGCTCTGACCCCCTCTTCGCATTCCGTGCCGCACGGGGATCCGGAAAAACCGGCCGGAGCGGCGCGGCCACCCGCCCCCATAAGCAGCTGTCACCTTTCCCCGCGGACGGCATCCAATTTCACATGGCATGGAAACCCGGATCCGCCCCGCGGAGGCGGGTGTTTGGGAGACAGCCGGCCAGCCATGCCTCCAACGGGAGGGCTCCATGAAAGATACTATTCGGCAAGTCGCGGTTGCGCTGGCCGTGGCCGCCACGCTGGCCGTCAACTTTTTGGCCAATGCGCTGCCCCTGGGCGGCGTGACCACCGGCCAAGTGTCGGACCAATTCGATGTGTATTTCGTTCCGGCGGGCTATGTGTTTTCGATTTGGGGGCTGATCTACCTCGGGCTGATCGCCTACGCCGTGTACCAGGCGCTTCCCGCCCAGCGCGATAATCCCCGCCTGCGCAAGATCGGATACCCGTTCGTCGTCGGCAGTCTGGCGAACATCGCCTGGCTGTTCGCATGGCACTACCAGCAGTTCCCGCTGACCCTGGTCTTCATGCTTGTGTTGCTGGCGGCGCTGATTGCAATCTACCTGAACCTCGAGATCGGAAAAACCCGGGTCCCGCGCGCCGAGACGTGGTGGACGCGCGTACCCTTCAGCATCTACCTCGGATGGATCACGGTCGCCGCGATCGCGAACGTCACCGACCTGCTCTACTACTGGGAATGGGACGGCTTCGGCATCGACGGGCAGACCTGGGCGCTGATCCTGTTCGCCGCGGTGCTGGCGATCGCCGGCTGGGTGAGCCTGACCCGGCGCGACATCGCCTACAACCTGGTCATCGTCTGGGCGCTGGCGGGGATCGCCGTCAAGCAGTCGGCCTTTCCGACGCTGGTGATCGGATCCTTGGTCACAGCCGTTTTGGTTCTGGCGGTGCTCGCATTCAGCGTTCTACGCCGGAGGCCGGCGCCCGCTTAACCCACCCCAGCCCCGCCTTCGTCACATAAAAAAGGCGTACCCGCTCAGGCGGTTTCCCCCATCCCAGGTCGCCGCCATTCGAGTTGCGGGAGAATCTTCCAAGCTCCGTCCCCGGGGTTCAGGTTGGGTTCGTCACCCCGGCGCCCACCCTCGCGCCTGCTCTCGGGAAGCGAGGAAAGCTGAGGTGCTCACAGCCGGAACCCAATGGTTGTTGAGAATGTTGGAGGCCGGCCAAATCCGTTCCGGCATGACGATCCTCGGGCTGAGCGGACGAAAAAAAAAAGGCTTCTGCTCAGCCCGATGCAAGGATTGAAAAACCGTCGATAAACCATCCAATTCTCCCCCCCTCATCCCATCCTCCCGAAGGGCGGATGCGGGGGAGGCCGAGTAGAAATAAAAAAAAGGCTCCTTCGAAAGCGAAGGAGCCTCATGCATTTATAAGGGAAAGCTACTTGCTCAGGTATTCCTCGAGTGCAGCTTTGCCGATCCGGTAGCCTTTGCCGATCTTCTTGGCCTTCAGCTCCTTGCCCTTGATCAGCTCGACGACGTCCTCTTCGCTGACCTTGAGGATTTGGGCCACGTCGGAGGGGGTCATCACGTCCGGCATCGCCGCGGCGGCGGCGGCGGCCGCTCCGCCCGCCAGATTCTTGGCGGAAGCGCCCTGCTTCAGCGCCTCGCCCATCACCTGGCCGATGCTCATCCCGGCGCCGATGCCGGCGGTCAGGCCGGCTCCGCCGGCCGGGTTCTTGGCCGCGTCACGCATCGCGTCGGCCGCCTGCAACTGGGTGTAGGTGGCCATATCGAGCATGCCCATCGCCCGCAGCTCCTCGGCGCTCTTCTCCGAAGGCTTGAGGCTTTCGATGTAGAACTGCTTCAGCGTCAAGCCAACCGCCTGGAAATCGTCCTGGGCTTTAGCGCGGACTCCGGCGCCGAGCTCCTCGGTCAACCCGATCAGCGAGGGCACGTCCTTCTTGGCCGCCGTCTCGCCGAGCAGGTCCGCCAGTTTGGAAAGCAGGATCGCGCGCAGACGGCCCTGGATGTCGGCGGTGGAATAGGCGCCGGTGGTCCCGACGATCTGCGACACGAACTGCTGGGGATTGGCCATCTGGAACGAGTAGGAGCCGTAGCCCTGCATCAGCGCCACCCCCAAGCCCATGCCGGGGTTGCGGATGATGATCGGCTGGGCGGTGCCCCACTTCTGGTCGGCGAATTCGCGCATCGAGACGAAGTACACCTCGGCCGTGAAGGGGGTGCGGTCGTTGAAGGCCTTGCCGATCAGGTCGATCAGGTAGGGCACGTTGGCGGTGGTGATGGTGTGGCGTCCGGCCTTGAAGGTGTCCAGCGCCCGGCCGTCGCGGAAGAAGACCGCCGATTGCGCCTCGCGGACGATCACCTGCGAACCGATTCGGAAATCCCCGTACCCGCTTTCGGGAAAGCGGTGCACGATTTCATCCCGCATCTCATCCGGATATTCGACGACATCGAAAATTCTTGCCATGGTCTTCTCTCCCGTGGGGGATCGGAATCCCGCACAAAACACCGGCCGTCACGGCCGGCAAGGTTGACGGATCCTTACTGGCTGGCCGGTGCGGCTCCCGCCGCCGGCGCGTTCGGACCGAGAATCAGTTCGCTGCGCGACTGGAAGGCGTCGAGCGCGTCCTGGGCGAGGGTCGCCACGTTGCGGATCGCCGCCGGAAGCCCGTCGGTTCCCGCCGAAGCGGCGACGTTGTCGACCGCGGCGGCCAGCTGGACCGCGCGGTCGAGCAGGGAAGCGTCGAACTGATACAGTTGGATCAATTCCGGTTCGTTGACCTTGACCGCGTCGAAGAACCCCGCGTACCCGTAGGGGGCGGTGCGCACGCGGTCGATGAACGTCCGCAGTTTGACCGCGGCCGCCTCGAGGGCGTCGACCGATTCGATCCCGCCTTCCTGGATCATCTGGCGCTGAAGCTCCGATACCCGCGACCATTGCTGTTCGAAGCGGGTGGCCACCGTCTCGCGCAGGAGCTTGTCCGCGTCGCGGCGGGCATTCCGATCCACGTAGCCTTTGAAGCCGGGGATGAACGCGCCGATCTTTTCGATCAAATTGCGGCTGTCTGTAATTTTCTGGAACAGGTCTGACATGCGAGCCTCCTTGGTTCCGAGACATCCGACGGTGTATGCCGCCTTATTATAGGCGAGTTCCCCGCCCGCGCAAGCGGATGCCGGCCTTGACGGATCCGCGGGCGGAAAGCTTTCGGATTCCAAAGAGATATACGCAGAACGCGGTGGACGGTCACGGACGCTTGCAGAATCCGGCCGGGCCGTGTTTAGGTTACGCCCGTTCCGTCCGGCATCATGCGCCCAATCGCCGAAACGCCGCGGTCAGCCGGGAGTCAACGGAGTGATGGGCCAGTGGATCACCACGGTTTTGGGCGCGGCCGGCCGCCGAACAGCCTTTGGAACCGCCAGCGCCAAGTCGCCCCGCGGGGGATTCTATTTTCTTTCTGTGCCAGATAGTTCCGCGCCATCTGCCGGCCCCGCTCGATCAACGCTTCGGCTTGGGTGAAATCCCACGGCCGGACCGGCCCCGCGTCCAGGGTGAGCAAATGCACTCGCACGCCTTCGTGGCGGGCCACCTCCAATTGGCGGGCCGTCAATTGGGCGACCATCGCTCCGAGCGCAAAACCCGAAACATTGACGATCCCCGAGCCTTCAATGTAGATGATGGACCCCTCGACGTTCAACGCCAAAATTTCCTCGGCACCGTAATCCACCGCCACCCGCACGGGTAGATTGGCAGCCAGGGCGCCGTCCAGGTAGCGCCGCGAACCCGCCTTCCACGGGGGGAAATACGGCGGCAGGGCGGAGGTGGCCATCGCTCCGTCGAGCAGCCGATCCTCGCGGTGTTCACCGAACACCCGGACCACGTTGCCGGGATATTCCACCGCCAGGGCGAACGCCCGCTGGCGGGTCCGGCGATGGACGTCCCCGAAGGTTTGGCATCCTTCCGGGAGATTCGCCCGGAAGAATTCCACGATCGGCTCGTTGGGAAACAGGCTTTCGGCGCCCGTGGCGAACCGGCGCGCCGCGGTGAATACGCTGGCGCCCCCCTGCGGCACGGGGCGGGCTTTGCGCCAAAGATCCTGGAGCTTGCGCGCCCCCTGCACGGTCGGATCGGAAGCCATATGGATGGCGTTCAATCCGCCGGCCGAGGTTCCGGCCCACAATCCCGGTTTTATTCCCGCCTCCAAAAAGACTTCCAGCGCTCCCGCCTCAAGCGCCCCGTAATTGCCTCCTCCGCTGAAAACAACGGCGAGCATATCCGCCTCCTCAAGAAAAAAACGAAACCGCCGAAACCCCGTCAGGCTGAGCCCAGCGAAGAATCCGCGCCGACATTGTCTTGAACCTTCGTTTGCCTGCAAAGTCCCGCGGTCCGGGCGCTCAGGATGACGTCCTCGTTGACTTCATATCATTATAAAACGCCCGGCCGGACGTCCTATCTGAAGAATGAATTGTCTTTGCTATAATGCTCCGGGAAGGAGATCGCCTTGCCGGGAAACCTGTCGGTCGAACAGTTCCTCCTGCTCCTCGCCGGAATCTTGGCCGGAATTGCGGTTTTGGTGGTGTTGGCGGGCGTGTTTCTGCTCCAGCGCGCGCCGCGCCAGCCGTTTTTTCTCGTCCGCCAGCAGACCGCCGCTGCCGGCTGGCGCCTCCTGGCCGTCGCCCTCGGGATGCTGCTCCTGGCCGGAACCGTTCGGTTGTTCGGCGCACCGGTCGTTTTCCAGTGGGTCACCCCCACCCCTTCGACCACCCTGACGCCCAGCACCACCCTGACGCCGTCCATCACTTTCACGCCCTCGCGCACCCTGCCGCCGACGATCACCCTGACCGCCAGCCGGACCTTCACGCCGACCCCCTCGCCGACTCCGTTCGTTCCTTTTAATATCTCGCAATCCTTCACCAGCACCATGCCGCCCAATCCGGATTTGTACATCGGGCCGTTGACCTTCGCCAAGGCCGTCGCCCCCGATCTTCAGCCGGTTTCCCCCGGAACGTCTTTCGCCAATCCGATCCAAAGGATTTACGTCGTGTACCCGTACAAACACGTCAACGAGGGCGTGGAGTTGACCGTGATCTGGTATATGGACGGGTCGTTGTTCGGCTGGGAATCCTTCCCCTGGTACGGGGGGCCGGAAGGGATCGGAGTCTCCTTCTGGTCGATGGCGCCCGATTTTTTCCCCTACGGCTCGTATGAAGTGCAGATCTTCACCGGCGGGCAATGGAAGCAATCCGGGCTTTTCTGGATCACCGGCAACCCCCCGGAGCCCACCAGCACGCCGACACCCTCAATCACGCGCCAGCCCCCGCCGACCGAGACGCCGACGAAGAAGCCCGAGCTCCTCACCCCTTCGCCGACAGCCTGATCCGGCGCCGCCTTCGCGCCTTCGTTCGCCCGCCCGGACGCCGCGAAAGGGTTTTTCCTCGCGTTGATCGGGCAAAGGTTTTTTCTGCCCCTCAGCGCATTCCACATCGAAAAGAAATTCCGCCCTGTTCCATCCTCACCTCTCTCCCCCATCCCTTTCTCCTTTTTCCGACACAAGCCAGGAGAGAAGAAAGGGGCCAAGGGGTTGGGGAGTGGGGAGAGAATAAGGGCGGAAGCCGCACAGTCCTTTGTTTACCAACTCGGCCCATCGAGTGAAGGGGGACGAGCCCGGGACGCCTACATAATCTCCTCGTACAACCTCTCCAGCGACAAATCCGGCACCACGGTTTGGCGCGATCGCAGGGTGAGCGAGGCGGCCGAGATCCCCAGGCGGACGGCCTCGTCCAAGGGGATGTCGTTGAGGATGGCGAACAGCACGGCGGCGGTCAGGGCGTCGCCAGCCCCGGTCGGATCCACGATCGTCGTGCGCAACGCGGGGAAATGCCCGCGCCTCTCGCGGGTGGCATAGGCGACTCCGAACTCGGCCAACGAGATCAGCGCGATGCAGACTCCGCGCGCGGACAATTCCTGCGCCGCCAGGACTGCATCGGCGGGATCTCCGGGCGGGATCCGGCGGCCAAGCAGGATTTCGGCTTCGAGCACATTGGGGGTGATCAGCTGGAGCCGGTTTAGGTACGGCGCCAGCCGCGCCGCCAAGTGCCGCGAGGTGGGATCCGCGCTGAGAGGGACTCCGGCCGCTTGAGCCATACGGAAGACTTCGGCGATCGCATCGTTGGACAGGTTGGCGTCGAGGAACACCATCCGCGCGGAGCGGAACAGCGGCTCCGCTTCCTTCAGCGATTCCGGAGTGATCGCTCTTAAGACGGCCATATCGTCGAGCGCGGTCCGCAGCCGCCCTTGGGAATCGATCACCGCCAGATACGCCCCGGTGGTTTGTCCGGGCAGGATCCGCAAGGCGGAGACATCCACGCCCGCTTCCGTTAAGACGCCGACCAGCGCGCGCCCCGAGACATCCTCGCCGACGGCGGAAAGCAACGAGCATGGCTGGCTCAGCCGGGCGAGGTTCTCGGCCACGTTGCGGGCCACACCCCCGAAGCCCACCCGGATGCGGGCCGGCGTGGAGGTGCCCTCCTCCGATTCGCCGGACAGCCTGCCGACCATATCCAGGCCGGCGGCGCCGATCACCAAGACGGAACCGCGTTCTTCCGACTCCTCCACGCTTTCCTCCGGAACCTTGGGCGGACATTCCCGCCGGATCCGCACAATCCCGCAGAATCATAATAGCATCGATTCCCGGATTCGGTAACCAACGGCCGTGAAGCGTTTTCGCGATGAGGATCGGATTCCGCCGAACGGCCGGTCGGCATCCAAAGGAAAAACGTTGCGCGGGAAAAAGGCTCCGCAAAACTTCCCTTCCGGCCGCGAATCCCTCCGGCTTATTGTTTATCCTTCAACGCCCGGGACATGCCCTCCAGAACCGCCTCGGGATCCGCTTTTTCATTGTCCGGCAGAACCCGATCCAAACGGCGGCAGATCCCTTCCAGGAGAACGGCCGCCAAATCCTTCCGGTTCGCCATCGAATCCCTCCGCGCCAAAAAATCCGCAATCAGGATTTTCTCGTCGTCCGAGAGCCGCTCCAGAGGAAATCCGGCCGGCGGCGCCCCGCCGAAGGTTTTTTCCCGGACCGGAAACAGACTCGCCAGCGTTACGCCCGCATGTTCACAAACGACCAAAGTCCCCGCCGCAAAATCGCCCAGCCGGCGGCAGTGCGGATCCAGGAACATCGACACCAGCCCGACCCCGTACCCCAGCGGCATGGAATCGATGATGCGGACCACGTTGCGGATCACCGCTTCCGCGGCGGAAATCGGAAGCCCGGTAGACCGCACAACCCGCAAGCGAAGCGCGCGCTTGCCCGGGGTTTGCCCGTTCCAGAGGATTTCAAAGAAGATGAAATAACCGTGCTGCACCGCGAACGAAACGAGGCCGAGGGCGGCGAACGCCCAATATATCCAATTCGGGATTTCCCCGTTGTCCACGGCGGATTCGCGGAATGCCAAAAAGACCGCGAACGCCACAACCGTATTGACAACCAAGAGGATACCGGCTAACAATAGATGATCCGCCAGGGAGGCGAGGAACCGCGACCCAATCCCGGCCAACGGGTATTCCAGGGCGACATTCTCCGGAGTGTTTACCTGAAGCGCGCTGTCGAAATCCATCGCGGAGCCTCTTCCGAAAATGCGGGCCAAGGACGGAAAGAATGAAGCTTGAGCAATTCATGCTGCAACGGAAGGCCGACTGGGAACGGCTGACCGCCTTGCTGGAGAAATGTTCGGCCGGTCCGGAACGGCTGTCGCCCGAAGAGGTCCGCGACCTCGGAAGGCTGTACCGCTCCGCCGCCGCGGACCTGGCGCTGGCTCAGCGCGATTTCCCCCGGGAGCGGACGACCGCTTACCTGCATCAATTGGCCGGGAGGGCGCATTCGGTCATCTACCGCGCCGAACCGATGGCCGGACGCCAGGCGATGCGCTTCTTCCGGTTTACGGTGCCGAATACGTTCCGCGCCGGCCTGCCCTTCTTCCTCGCCGCGTGCGCTTTTTTCATTATACCCGCGGCGTTCTCGGGGATCGCCACCGCGATCGACCCGGATGCGGCGGCCTGGATGCTGCCCGCCGAGGTGCAGGAGACTCGGGATTACCTCGAGCGCAGGGAACTCTGGACCGACATCCCGGTCGAAAAAAGGCCGTACGCCTCCTCCTTCATCATGCAAAACAACATCCGGGTTGCGCTGCTCGCCTTTGCCGGGGGGATCTCCTTCAATCTCCTCACGGTGTACCTGCTGGCCCTTAACGGTTTCATCCTCGGCGGCGTCACCGGCCTGGCGCTCTTCTACGGCGTCGGCGGCGAGCTGTGGACCTTCGTCATCGGCCACGGCGTGATCGAGCTTTCGGTGATCTGCCTTGCCGGGGGATGCGGCCTGCAAATCGGCTGGGCTCTGATCCACCCCGGATTCATCAGCCGCAAGGATGCGCTGGCCGCGGCGGCGCAAAAGGCCGTCCGGCTGGCGCTCTTCAGCGCGCTGTTGCTGGTCGTCGCCGGACTGATCGAGGGATTCCTCTCCCCCGCCGAACACGTGCCCGCCTGGATCAAAGCAGCCGTGGGAATCGGCAGCGGCGCCGTCTTGTACGCGTACCTGTTCCTCGCCGGGCGGCCGGGCCGTCAGAGCAGCCGGCGTCCCTTCAGCTCCAAGTAGCGGTTGATGACCGCGACCGACAGATGGTTGGCCGGGACGTCGAGGGTTAGCACCCCCTTGCGGCGCAGCGCATCCAACGCCTGGCGCCGCTCCTCGAGCAGGGCCTCCGCTTCCATCCGCAGGTAGACCGATTCCGAATCGGCCGGACGGGCCGCAGCCGCCTGATGAATGTCCGGGGCGCCGACGGTGACGACCATTGGCAGGCTGCGTCCGGCCAACGCGCCCATCCCCTCCAACAAGGCGCGGACCCCGAAGTTGCCCGTTAAATCCGTAAACAGAATGACCAACGAGCGCTTCCGCTCCTTGCCGGCCAAGTAGCTTGCGGCCCGCCGGTAATCGGGTTCGACGCTCTGCGGCTCCACCGCATAGAGCGCCTTGAGCATCCGGTAAAACTGCCGCCGTCCGGCCTGCGGCCGGAGGTAGTGTTGGATGTCGTCGGCGAAGGAAAGCAAGCCGACCTTGTCCCCCTTTCCCGCCGCGACGAACGCCAGCAACAGCACGGCGTTGACGGCGTAATCGAGTTTCGCCATCGGCCCCACCGGGCTTTGCATCATGCGCCCGGTGTCGAGCAGCGCGACCACGTTCTGGCTGCGTTCGGTCTGGTATTCGATCGTCACCGGACGGTTCCGGCGGGCCGTCGCCTTCCAATGGATGCGGCGGAAGTCGTCGTCGGGCAGGTATTCCCTCAGCCGCTCGAATTCCGTCCCTTCGCCGAAGATCCGCGAATGCCGCAAGCCCATTTCCCGCAGGCGGTTCTGGCGCAGCATCAGATCGTAGCGGCGGATGTCCATCAGGTTGGGGTACACCCGCACCGGCCCCGCCGACGGAAACCGGGATTGCCGGCGGACCAATCCGAGCGGGCCGGCCCATCGCATGTGGATGTCGCCGAATTGATAATCTCCGCGCCGGGGAGGAATCACCGCATAGGTTCCGGACCAATCCGAGCGCCCGGCGCATTCGCCGCTTACCACGGCCGGCCTGCCGGAAAAAGCCGGCGGGAACTCGTCGCGGATGGAAAACGCGATCCGCCGGCCGGAGCCGTTGTGCAGATCCAGCCGGACGGCGTTTTCCGTTCCCAAACTGAGTTTGGAATCGTGGCTGCGGCGGATTCCGAATTGCGCCCCGGACCCCGCCCAATAAAAATCCGCGGCCGAAAGCCCGGCGACGGCGGCCAGCCAGACCGCCGCGGCCGCGCCCGCCGCCGGAATTCCTCCGCCGGCGGCGATCAGCGGAGCCGCCAGGAGAAACAACAACACTGCGCGCAGGGTGAAGTGCATCGTTTGTCCGCCGCGGGAGCCGCCTTACCGCGGCACTTCCACTTGGGCCAACAGCCGGCGGATGACCGCTTCCGGATCCAAGCCTTCGATCTCCGCCTCAGGCTTGAGCAGCAGGCGGTGGCGGTACACGGGATGCACGACTCGCTTGACGTCCTCCGGCACGACGAAATCCCTTCCCTGCAGTGCGGCATACGCTTTTGCCGCCAGTAGGACATGGCTGGACGCCCGCATGCTCGCCCCCAGGGTGATGTCCGGGGAATTCCGGCTTGCGGCGGCGATCCGGGCGATATAGAGGAGGATTCCCTCCTCGACCCGCACGGATTGGATTTCCCGGCGGAAGCGCAGCACATCCTCGCCGGAGGAGACGGCCCGCAATCCGGATTCGGCTAACTCATGCGGGTCGAAACCGGCGTGATACCGCCGCAGCACCTCCAGTTCCTTCTCCAGCGGCAGGTACGGCACCAGAATCTTAAAAAGAAAGCGGTCAAGCTGGGCTTCGGGCAGCGGATAGGTGCCTTCGAACTCCACCGGATTTTGCGTGGCGATCACCAGGAACGGCGGAGGGATGACGAACCGCTCCCCTTCCAGGCTGACCTGTCGTTCCTCCATGATTTCCAGCAGTGCGGATTGGGTCTTGGCCGGAGCCCGGTTGATCTCGTCCGCCAGCAGGATCTGGGTGAACACCGGCCCCTTCTTCAAGTGGAACTTGCCGGTCGTGACGTCGAACACGCTCGTGCCGAGGATGTCGGAGGGCATCAGATCCGGCGTGAATTGGATCCGGGAAAAATTCACCCGCAATACATGGGCCAGCGTTTTGGCCATCAGGGTCTTGGCCGTCCCGGGAACGCCCTCCAGCAGGACGTGTCCGCCGGCGAGCAGCGCGGCCACCATCAGCTCAAGGGAATCCTGCATTCCCACAAGGACCTTCGAGGATTCCTCCCGGATCTGCGCGTACCATTCCTTCAACGATGCGGTATCCATGAACTGCCCCTTTCTATTCCCTGCGATCGATCCAATCCGCCGCTTCTTGGGCCCAAACGACCATTTCCCTTTCGGTCGCCCTTTCCTTCGAAAGCCGCCGCAACAGCCGCCTCAGCCGCGGAGCGGCCAATTCCGGCCGGCGCTTCTTTAATTCGTCGACGAAGCGATCGTCGTCTTCCGACGGATCCAAGGAATGGCGGAGGCCCAATCCTTTTTTGAGCGCCTGGTGAAAATGCGCCAGCGCGATCCGGCGGTGCCCGGCCCGGCGGCGCAGACGGGCGATGGCTCCGGCGTATTCCACCGGCGCCCGGTGCGATTCGCCGGGCGAAGCCCGCAGCGGCCTTCCGAACGGCCTTCCCGCCAACAGCAGGCCGATCCACACGACCGTCACGGCGAAGAGAACGCCCCGCCCGGCGGCCGTGTCGAACAACCAATACAACGGCCCCAGACGGTCGACCATCCGCAGCCGGACGCCGTGGTGCCACTCGTCAAACCACACCGTGCGGCTGCCCCCCGGATAGGCGATCAGGTTGTACACAAACTGCGGATTGCCCGATTCCAGAATGCCGGAGTTGGAAAACGCGAACCCGGCCGTCGTGGCGGCAACCGTCCCGTCGCCCAGACTGTGGATGATCGTGGTCGGAATATCCCCCTGCGAGGAGTGCACTTGAACGGAGCGACGCCGTTCCCGGATGCCGTATTCGGCGCGAGCGTGCACCGGCATCTCCACCGGAGGGAAACGCAGAATCGGAGCATCCAGATACAGCCATTCCGCTTCAACCGGCAGGCGGACCAATTCCAGGTCGAACTGAGAATAGACTTGCCCGAGAGCCGGGGAATCCCCGGCGATCACAAGATGCCCTCCGGACAGCACCCAGTTCCAGAGTGCATACTGTTCTTCGGGGGTGAAAACCACGGAGGGTTGCAGCAGCAACACCACATCGACGTCCGGCGGAATCTCGTAATCCGGAACCACTTCCCGGTTTACCCGGAAATTCTGAGTCTCCAACCACAGCGACAAAGCCTTCGCCCCGTCCCGCTGATACGAGGTGCTTGACAGCGGCGGCTCGTCGCTTCGAGCCCCGGGGGAAATCAGGGCGGTCCCGACGGCGAGCGCCGCGAACGCCAGGACCAGAACCGCCGCGATCACGCCGTCGGCCGGGAAGCGCTTCACGACCGCCGCCGGATCTCGCTTACGGCTTGGCGCAACGCGCGGCATTCCTCTTCGTTGGGGGTTTGGAATCCGTACCAGACCCTGTCGAACATCGCCACCGCCCTGCGCAGCGGGTCCGCCAGCCGCGGCAGGTGCTCGACGCTGCGCAAGTATTCCTGGTTGGTCTGCGAGCGATTGACGGAAAGATGGCCGCGTTCCTCCAGGAAGAGCAGCGCCGAAAGATACAGGTAGCGGATCGCCTGGCGTTTGTGGCCGGCGGCAAATCGCTCCTCGGCCAATCCGGCCGCCCGATCCGAGGTGAGGGCCTCATCCGCCCGGTCGCCGGACGGCTCCACCGCCGCGGACGGTACGAGATTCCTTCTGAGAAGCCCGGCCGACAACGACAGAATGCCCGCAAGCACAAGGACGGCGAACAACCCGATGCCCCATACCAAACCCTGCGGATGGCCCAATTGCTCGGCGAGTTCCTGCAGCCGCCTCAGCAAGAAGTCGATCAATTCCTGAAGCGAAATCCCCTCTTCCGCCCCTTCCGCCGCGTTCCGAAATCCGCTCGAAGAAAGGATTTTTTCCAACGCATCGACATCGATGCCGCCGAGGAGCGGCGGACCGTCTCTTTCCGCCTCCGCATGGGCATACAGCAATTCATCCATGCGCAGGAGCAAACGTACGGAATCCGGCGGGCACCGGTCCAATCCCGCAACCAGCCAATCGGCGCGGATCGGGATCACCTCCCCGGAGGAAAGCCGCACGGCGCGCACATCTTTCCACATTCCCGCCTCGCGCCGCGCCAATCGGCAAGCCTTGTCCTCCGGCATCCACGGCAGCGTGGAAACCAAGGCGCGGGTCTCGGCCAACAGATCCCAAAACGCTTCTTCCGCGACCGGTCCCGATTCCGCCCCGGTCCGGACCGGAAGCAGAAGCGAGCCCGCAAGCGGGATAAGGCTCAACGCAGCAAACAGCCGGATGCGAATCCGCGCACAGCCAATTCGCCTCATGGCGGATTTCCCTCTTCTCCGGCCGACCGGCAGGGGATCGCCGCGGCTCTCTTCCCCGGCGCGGAAACGTTCTGCAGCCGCCGCAACGGATTTCGGCCCGGCGCACACCGCAGCCGCGCGGAGAGGATCATGGAAAATAGAGCAAGCTTGGGATCAACGAATCGATCGCCAATACCATCGCCACACCGATCAGGACCAACAGGAGATACACCGTCAGGATGATCAGGAAGGCGCCGATCGAAAGCAGGACGAAGTAGCCGAATTCCTTCCAGGTGAGCAGCGAAGCCGGTCCGGCGCCCTGGACCTCGGCCAGCGCCTGCATCTTGGCTTCGGCGCTTTCGCCGGGATCGCGCATCCGCATGGCCAGATCCAAGCCTTCGGTCCGCGCCCGGAGGTCAAGGTAGAGCAATACGAAACCGGTTTGGGCGAGGGGGGTAAACAGCAAGGTGCCGATCAGGCCGACCAACGCGCTGACCGCGGTCCTGAGGACAAACCCCTGCGTTTCGGTCAAGGAAAAAGCCTCCGCGGCCAGGTTTATCAGACCGGATACCAAATACGTCGGTCCGACGGTGACCAGAGTCGAGATCAGAATCAGGGCGCCGACGAACCCGAGCACCCACCAAAACCTGCGGCGGGCAAGATCCCAAGCCCTGCGAAACGCCGCCAAGCCGATTTTCCGCTCCATCACCACGACCGGAATGACCAGCGATTGCAGCACCCACGAAAAATACAACAGCAGGCCGAACCCGGTGATCCAACCGAAGCACGGCACGATCATCCAGATCCCCAGCGCGACGATGATTACCGCGCCCAACAGCGCGGTCAAGATCAGGCGCGGAAGCAACGGCAGGATGCCGCGGTACGCCTCGCGGATACCCAGCGGCTCCCCCAAGGCGGCGTGAAAGACCGCCTTCGTCAGAGCCCCGTTGGCGAAGGCCTGGAGCAGTATCAGCGAAACGAGTCCGATCAGGCACGTTCCGGAGATCGTGCGAAACAACAGGTTCCAACTCGAGGAAACGGCGTCGCCGCTGTTCAAGAGGTAGGCTGAAGGAGATTGTTCTTCCAAGAAGGAAGCGGAGTTAAACAAGTTAAAGGCCAGCGTGATCAATTGGAGCGGAATTTCCATCAGCGCGAGGATCCCGACAAGCCGGAGGAAATTTCCGCGATAGATCCGGAAGGTGCGGTCCAGCAATTCGGCGAACAGGAGCGGCCTGAGGTTAATCGGTTTTTGTTCGGCCATGATGGGGTTTCCTTTCCATTTTACCAAGCGTACGGATGCCGAATCCACGCCATTATATTCCTATTGGAAAAACGACCGCGGCCGGTATTGGAGCGCCTCCGCGAGATGGGCCGGCGCGATCGAATCCATCCCCGCCAGGTCGGCGATCGTCCGCGCCATCTTCAGCACGCGGTGGTAGGCGCGCGCGGATAGTTGCAGCCGCTGGACGGCGGCGCGCATCAGGGCGCCGCCGGCTTCGTCCAGCGCACAATAGCGGCGTACGTCGCCGGGGCGCATCTCCGCGTTGCAGATCAAACTGCGTCCGGCAAAGCGTTCGCGGGAACGGGCCCGCGCGGCTTCCACCCGCGCGCGCACGGCGCGCGAACACTCGCCGGGCCGCGGATCGGCGAGTTTGGCGAACTCCACCCGCGGAACTTCGACGTGGATGTCGATCCGGTCCAACATCGGGCCCGAGATCCGCTTCTGGTAGCGGGTGACCGCCGCCGGGGCGCAGGTGCACTCGCGGACCGGATCCCCCGCGTAGCCGCACGGGCACGGATTCATCGCCGCCACCAGCATGAAGTTCGCCGGGAAGGTCAGCGATCCGTGGGCGCGGGAAATCGTCACCAGCTTGTCCTCCAGCGGCTGGCGCAGAACCTCCAGCACGCGCGGACCGAACTCGGGGAACTCGTCGAGGAACAACACGCCGCGATGGGCTAGGCTGATCTCCCCGGGGCGCGGCCAATTGCCGCCGCCCGCCAACCCGGCGTGCGAAATGGTGTGGTGCGGCGCGCGGAAGGGGCGGCGCTTGATCAGCGGCACATCGGGCGGGAGTTGGTCCGCGACCGAATAGATGCGGGTTACGTCGAGGGCCTCTTCGAGCGTCAGGCGCGGGAGGATCGAGGGCAGGGCCCGGGCGAGGAGGGTTTTCCCGGCGCCCGGCGGACCGATCAAGAGGACGTTGTGCCCGCCGGCGGCGGCGACTTCGAGCGCGCGCTTGGCGTGCTCCTGGCCGCGGATTTCCTCCAGGGCGGTGTATCCCTCCGGGCCGAACTCCCCGTCCGGAGGATCACCGTCCTCCAACGCCGCCATCCGGACCGGCTGCAGCGGGTGGTCGCCGGTCAGGTGGCGGACGATCGCGGTGATATGGTCCACCGCGATGACTTCCAAATCCGGTATCAGCGCCGCCTCGCGCGCATCGCAGGCGGGGACGAACACCCGCTGGAGGCCCAGACGGCGGGCCAAGGCGGTCATGGGCAGGACTCCGCGCACGTGCCGGACCGAACCGTCGAGCGAGAGCTCGCCGACCACCAGCGTATGCTCCAACCCGTCGCCCGGCACCTGATCGGAGGCGACCAGGAGGCCCAGCGCGATCGGCAGGTCGTAGGCCGGGCCCTCCTTGCGCAGATCGGCCGGCGCCAGATTAACCGTCACCCGCCGGTACGGAAAAGACAAGCCGGCGTTCTTCACGGCCGCCTGAACCCGTTCGCGGCTTTCCTGAACGGCGGTGTCCGGAAGGCCGACGATGACGAAGGACGGCATGCCGTTGGCAACGTCGACTTCCGTGTCTACGACGGCGCCGTCGAGGCCGATCACTGCGCAAGACGATACGCGAGCCAGCATAGTCTCCCCCTTGCGGAATATTCCGCGCATAGTGTAGTCCGCGATCCGCGGAGTGTCAAGCGAACCCGGCAACCGAGGCGGCGATCCCGACCGAGGCGGTCCCAAAGAGCAAGGCGGTCCGAATGATCGACGCGGCCCCAACGACCTTGGCGGGCCATCATCCCGGCATGGCCTCCGCCGGGACCGCACAACTCTCCCCTCCGCTTTCCTTGCCGCAGGCTTTGTGTTTCAATTGCCCTGCCATGATTCGCATCAATTCACGGATCTCGATCCCGGACGAGGAATTGGTTTTTTCCTATGTGCGCGCCTCCGGACCCGGCGGACAAAACGTGAACAAGGTCGCCACCGCCGTCCAACTCCGGTTCGACGTCCGCCGCTCGGCCTCCCTGCCGGAGGATGTCCGCCGGCGCTTGGGGATAATCGCCGGAAGAAAGATGACCTCCCGGGGGATCCTGGTCTTAGACGGGCGCAGATTCCGGACCCAGGAACAAAACCGCGCCGACGCGCTGGCGAGGTTGCGGGACCTGGTTTCCCGGGCGGCCGCCGCACCCAAGCGCAGGAAATCCACCCGTCCCACAAAGGGCGCGATTGAAAGGAGATTGGCAGGAAAACGCCGGCGGTCGGAACGGAAGATGCAACGCAGGAAAAGCCGTTCCAACGAGGAGTAAATGGTTTTTTCACCACTTTTTTACCCAAATAAATCCGCTGTTCACCCGCTTTTTACCGGATATCCGGGATTAAAACTCTATTCTTAAGGTACCGGGGTAGAGAGGCTTTGATCGGCCATTTTTCAGCCCCGCCGCAAGACAATTCTTCCGCACCGGAAGGGCATGGTTAAAAAGGGGATTCTTAGCTGAATATAATAGGCAGGAGCGGATGTCTGTCTTCATGGTAATAGATGAAGACATCCGTCTTTTTAGCTTATAATTCGGAGCCTGCGTTCCGGTCAGTCCGGCGATCCGAAAAGGTCGGTTTAGGTCATCCGGAAGATTTCCGGACGTGTTGGGCACTCTGTCTGAGAGGGCATATGGCACCGACAATGGATTCTCAGTCGGCCTTCGGCACACCTCCCACCCAGGGGATCAGATCTGCAGGCGCTTTTCCGGCGTCGAGGAAACGCCTCGGCTTCCTGATACCCCTCCTCCTGATCTGCATCAGCCTGTTCTCGATCGCCTCCGAGCAAAGCCCCGGCCAAAAGATCGTTCCCGACGGCGCCGGTGCCGGCGGCGGAGGGAAAGCCCTGCCCTACGCCGTGGCGGTCGCGCGCTACATCCCCGCGAACCTTCCGAAGTATCAAGGGACCGACCTGCCCACGCCGACCGAAACCGAGACGGCCACACCGACGGAAACCGAAACCTCCACTCCGAGCGAGACCGAAACGCCCGCGCCGACCGAAACCGAAACCCCCACGCCGACCGAAACGCCCGCCACCACGACTTCCCCCGAGGCGACTCAGACGCCGACCGAGACCGAGACGCCGACAGCGACCCTGACACCCACCGAGACGGAAACGCCGACCCTCACGCCCACGGCGACCCGCGACGTTGGCATCGCCGAGGCGCCCTCCAACGACGACATCGAAAACGCCACCGCCATCACCGGCCTGCCCTTCTCGGAATCGATCCTGACCGACGAGGCCACCACCGCCGGCATCGACCCGGATGTGGAATGCGCCAACGGCGGTCCGGGACAGCAATCGAAAAGCGTCTGGTACTCGTTCGCCGCCGCGAAATATCAAGCCCTCACCATCGACACACAGACCAGCGACTACGACACGGTCATCGCCATCTGGCGCGGCCCCACCAACGGTCTGATCGCCGTGGCCTGCAGCGAAGATCCGACCTTAACAGTTTCGCTCGCGGCCGGAACGACCTATTACATCGAAATCGTCCAATCCGGCGAAGGCCCCGGCGGAACGCTCAACCTTTCGGTGGATGCGGGCGCCTTCCAGGGCTTGCGTGCGGACTACTACAACAACCTCGATTTCTCCGGATCCCCGGCGCTGACCCGCATCGATCCCGGGATCGCCTTCGACTGGGGCGGCGACAGCCCCGCCCCTGAGGTCAATGCCGCCGGATTCTCCGTCCGGTGGAGCGGCCGGGTGTTTCCGGAGTTTTCGGAGGTCTACACCTTTTACACATACACCGACGACGGGGTGCGCCTGTGGGTCGACGGACAGCTGATCATCGACCATTGGACTCTGCAGGAGGCCACCGAGTGGTCCGGCCAGATCGCCCTGCAGGGCGGCGAACCGTATTCGATCGTGATGGAATATTTCCAGGGCGCCGAGTACAGCATCGCCTCCCTCGAATGGAGTTCCGATTCCGTCGCGCGCGATTACCTTCCGGCGGAGCGTTTGGATTATCTGGACATGGAAAACTCCGTCTTTGAGGCGGACGGGACTCAGCCCATGGCCGACGGGAACGAAACCTCAACCCTCACGGTGACCCTGCTCGACCAAGACAGCGATCCGGTGGCCGGAGTTCCGGTCTATCTGCGGTCCAGCGGCACCGGAAATCTGATCAACGGATACGCCGCCCCGGCAGACACCTGGGTGTATATTGGGGATTCGGATGCATTCGGGCAAGCGGCAGGGCACCTTGCATCCATCTTCGCCGGGACGAAGACGGTGGAAGCCATGGCCGGCGGCATCACCATCGGCTCCCCGGTTCAGGTGGCATTCATCAACGGCTCCCTGCGCCGCGTGAACATCTCCCACGCAACCGGCCAGGAAGGCAGCCAAGCCAACAACCAGAGTTCGTCCCCCTCGATCTCCGACGACGGCAACTTGCTGGTCTTCCTTTCGGGAGCCGACAACCTCGTGGACGGCGACACCAACGGCATCACGGACATTTTCATCTTCGACGAGCAGGCCAACTCACTCTCCATGGCGGTGTTCGCCGCGTCCGGAGGCCAGCCCGACGACCTGGTCCTGGAGCCGGAAATCTCCGCCAACGGCCAATACATCGCATTCACTTCACTGGCGACCAATCTGGATACCGCCTGCACCGCCGGGAACGCGGAGATTTTCGTGTATCAAATCGTCGACGGCGCTCCGGGCGTCTTTACCTGCGTATCGATCGGTTTGGGCGGCGTGCAGGCGGATGGAATTTCAAACCGTCCTTCCATCTCCTCCGACGGGAGGTTCGTTGCCTTCACCTCCACCGCCACGAATTTGGTTGCGGGAGTCGCCGACGGGAACAAGCACATTTACCTGTACGACCGGGACAACCCCTCCACCATCGAACTCATCGACACCGACTCCGACGAGAATCCGGGGAACAGCCACTCCGACAATCCCGTCATATCCGCCGACGGGCGGTACGTCGCCTTCGAATCCATATCCGACAACCTCTTGGGCAGCGGGCAGGACCTCAACGGCTGTTCGGACATCTTCCTCCGGGACCGGCAGAACGGAACCACCATCCGGGTTTCGGTTTCGTACGACTCGGAGCAAGAACCCAATGCCGATTCGACGACGCCGTCGATCTCCAACGACGGAACCCGGGTGGTTTTCCTCTCCGAAGCCGACAACCTGATCCCGGACATTTCCGGGGCGACGAATGTATTCCTGCGCGACATCCCTTCCGAGACCACCCTGCTGGTTTCCATCTCCACCATCGGCGGAGGGGCGAACGGCGATTCGTACTCGGCGGAAATTTCCCCGGACGGGGAGCGGGTGATTTTCTCCTCCTCCGCAACCAACCTCGTCTCCGGATATTCCGGCGGAATCCCGCAGATCTACCTGCGCACCCTCGGCGCGGCGGAAACCTTTAAACTCTCCATGAATGCCGGCGGCGAGGAAGGCAATGCGAATACCGTCTACGGCGGAATCTCCTCCGACGGCACCCGGGTGATCATGCTGTCCGAGGCCTCCAACTTGGTCGCCGGCGACAGCAACGGCTATGCGGACGTCTTCCTGCTCGAACGGACGGTGGTTCCGCAGGCCCCGCCCAACGACGACATTGATTTCGCGACCGAGATCGGCGCGCTTCCGTTCTCCACCATCGAGAACACGGACTGGGCAACCACCGCCATCGACGATCCGGCCAGCGCCTGCAGCGAAGGCGAGCCGTCCCAGCACGCGAATTCGGTTTGGTTCAGCTTCCAGCCTTCCAGCAACGTCCAGGTTGCGCTGAGCACCATCGGCAGCGACTACGACACGGTGCTGGCGGTGTGGACCGGATCCCGCGGCGCGCTGATCGAACTCACCTGCAACGACGATTCGGGCGGCGGGATGCAATCCGAATTGGAATTCGCCGCCATCGCCGGCACCCAATACTGGATCGAGGTGGTGCAGCGGGATGTCGAGGGCGGCGGCGAATTGGTCTTCAGCGCCGAGCAAACATCCGCGCCGCCGGTGGTCGTGACGGTATCCGATACGGACTTAAATCCGGAGGTTGGATTAACGGTCCAAGTCTACAATGGCAACACCTATACCGGCTACTCCGGTACTACAAATCAATATGGACAGGCTTCGATTATATTGCCGGAGGGTGAATATCGCTTCCGGGTGGAAAAAAACGGCACCTCCTTTTGGAGTGGGATCGAAAATCATTGCGCCATTCCCGGTTGCAGCGCAGCCAGCATCACGACAACAATTCCCGTAGTGGTCACTGTCCTGGATACCAACGGCACTCCGGAGGTAGGCATGAACGTACTAGCCTACACCGACTCGACTTTCACAGGATATACGGCGTCGACCAACGCCCAGGGACAAGCCACGTTTACCTTGCCGGTTGGTAGTTACCGATTCCGGACCGCAAAGGGTGGGACGGCGTTTTGGAGTGGAGCCGACAATCATTGCACCGTTCCCGGCTGCACCGAAGCCGGCATCACCACAACGGTTCCTGTAACGGTCACCGTGCTGGATCTAAGCGGCCAGCCGGCACCCGACCTATATGTTTACCCCTTCGATGGAACTACCTTCACCAATCGTTCCGGTCGTACCAACGCCCAGGGGCAGGCCACCTTCACCCTACCCCTGGGCAGCTACCGCTTCCGGGCGGACCAAGGCGGAAAGGAATTCTGGAGCGGGCCCACAAACCACTGCACCCTTCCAGGTTGCACCAGCGTCGACATCACCGTGAATAACTCCGTCCTTGTCACTGTACGTGATACCAGTGGATCCTTGGAGGCTGGGCTTAACGTGATGGCATACTCTGGCACGTCCTTCATGGGTATTATCGCAATGACCGATACAGAAGGCCAAGCTACATTATACCTTCCTGCTGGCAATTTTCATTTCCGGGTCGTTAAAAATGGAGCTTCCTTCTGGAGTGGAAATGAAAACCATTGCGCCATCCCCGGATGTACCAGCGCCGAAATCGTCACCACCCTACCGGTGACAGTCACCGTCCTGGATCTTAACAATCAACCGGCACCCGACCTGTATGTCTACGCCTTCGATGGAACCACCTTCACCAACCGTTCGGCCCGCACCAATGCCCAAGGTCAAGTTACCTTTACCTTACCCCAGGGCAGCTACCGGTTCCGGGCAGACAAGGGAGGATACGAATTCTGGAGCGGGCCAGTTAATCACTGTACGATCCCCGGTTGCTCCAACACTGTGATCAGCGTGAATAATAGTGTTGTCGTAATCGTTCGGGATTCCAGTGGATCCCTCGAACCAGGGATGAATGTTTTGGCGTATTCCGGTTCGACGTTCATCGGAATCACGGCAATAACCAACGCACAAGGACAAGCGACGTTGCCTCTGCCCGCCGGTGATTTTCATTTCCGGGTCGCTAAGAACGGAACCGCCTTTTGGAGCGGCACCGAGAACCATTGTACGGTCCCCGAATGCACCAGCGCTGAAATCACCACCAGCATCCCGATCACTGTAACCATCCTGGATCTCAACAACCAACCGGCGCCTAACCTTTATGTCTACGCCTTCGACGGAACCACCTTCACCAACCGCTCGGCCCTCACCAATGCCCAAGGCCAAGCCCTCTTCACCCTGCCCCAAGGCAGCTACCGCTTCCGGGCGGACCAAGGCGGAAAGGAATTCTGGAGTGGGCCTGCAAACCATTGCGCCGTCCCTGGATGCACTACCGTGGGAATTACGGTGAATAACCCCATCATCGTCACCGTCCATGATTCCGGCGGAACCCTCGAGCCAGGAATGAATGTGATGGCGTATTCAGGATCAACCTTTGTCGGGTTTTCTGCGACAACCGATGCACTAGGGCAAGCGACATTGCATCTACCAGCCGGCGCATACCGTTTTCGAGTCGCTAAAAACGGCATGTCCTTCTGGAGCGGCATCGAAAACCATTGTTCCGTCCCTGGATGCAATAGCGCCGAAATCTCCACCAGCATTCCGATCACCGTCACCGTACTGGATCTCAACAATCAACCGGCGCCCGACCTGTACGTCTACGCCTTCGATGGAACCACCTTCACCAACCGCTCTGCCCGCACCAACGCCCAAGGTCAAGTTACCTTTACCTTATCCCAGGGCAGCTACCGTTTCCGGGCAGACAAAGGAGGCTACGAGTTCTGGAGCGGACCAATAAACCATTGTACGGTTCCTGGTTGTTCCACCGCCAGCATAACGGTAGATAATTCAGTCATCGTCACCGTTCATGATTCCGGCGGAACCCTCGAGCCAGGAATGAATGTGATGGCGTATTCCGGTTCGACATTCATCGGAATCACGGCAATAACCAACGCACAAGGACAGGCGACGCTGCCTCTGCCGGCCGGTGATTTTCACTTCCGGGTTGCTAAAAACGGAACCTCCTTCTGGAGCGGCACCGAAAACCATTGTACGATCCCCGAATGCACCAGCGCTGAAATCACCACCAGCATCCCGATCGTTATCTCCGTCCTGACCACCAACGGTCTACCCGAATCCGATCTCTATGTATATGCTTTCGATGGAACCACATTTACCAACCGCTCAGCCCGTACCAATGATCAAGGCCAAGCGGTCTTCACCCTGCCCCAGGGCACCTACCGCTTTCGGGCGGATAAAGCCAGTAATGAATTCTGGAGCGGCCCCGTCAACCATTGCCCGGTTCCGGGCTGCACCGCAGGCACCATAATCACCGGCGAAGGCAACCTCCTGACGGTCTCCGCCGGGTTGTATTGGACCACCTGTGGGGTGACGAATCTGGGTGATTTGATGTGCTGGGGAGCCAACTACAATGGACAAATCGGGGATGGAACGCAGCAGGATCGATACGTCCCCACATCAGTTTTCGGATTGGGGTCGACCGTGCAAGCCGTCGACACCGCCTTTGGCCATACCTGCGCCCTGACCACGGAAGGCGGGGTGAAATGCTGGGGCAGCAATTACGCCGGGGAACTGGGTAACGGAACGACCGAACCCTCGTATTCACCCGTGGACGTCACCGGTTTGGCGAGCGGAGTCACAAAAATCGTCACCGGATACCGGTTCACCTGCGCCCTGACCGAGGGCGGCGGCGTGAAGTGCTGGGGATTGAATATCGAAGGGCAGATGGGCGACGGCACCTGCATGGGCTATAGCACCGTTCCCTTCGACGTCCCCGGGCTGAGCAGCGGGGTGATCGCCCTGTCCGCCGGATTGGATCACGCCTGCGCTGTTCTCGGCGACGGCACCATGAAGTGCTGGGGCGCCAACCTCTACGGCCAGATCGGCGACGGCACTTACGAGAATAACCGCTGCAGCCCGGTCGACGTCGTCGGCTTGGGCGCCGACGCGGTGGACGTCTCCCTGGGATTTTATTACTCCTGCGCCCTGACCACGGCCGGAGGGGTGAAATGCTGGGGCCTAAACACCACCGGTTGCCTCGGCAATGGGACCGACGAAAACAGCCTCACGCCCTCCGACGTGATCGGACTGTCCAGCGGCGTCTTTCTCATCTCCGCCGGTGAAGGCAATACCTGCGCGCTCACCGCCGGCGGCGGCTTGAAATGCTGGGGCAGCAACACCTACGATCAATTAAGAAGCGGGATCGGCAGTTACAGCAACGTCCCCGTCGATCGGCTCGAATACCCCAGCGGTCTGCTGTTCCTGTCCGTCGGATCGCAGGATATCTGCGTAATCACCGGCGCCCATATGTTGAACTGCTGGGGCTACAACTGGTACGGCGAAATCGGGAACGGGACAAGAACGCCGGTTACCTATCCCTTCCCAGTATACCTTTACTAGATTACCCGTCTTTTTACGAAAAAAAGACTCTCGTCGCAGCGACGAGAGTCTTTTTTCTGCGCCGCGCCGCTATTTGCGGGTTAATAAAAACCCTTCTCCACCCAATGCAAAAAATAAAGGCCGAAAAAAAGATACACCCCACATCGCGTCCGGCCGTTCTGCATTCCGTGAAAATTTCCCCAACTCGTCTCTTAAGATCGACGGCCTCGAAAAATGTCATGCTTGTCCGCTGTTGCGGGACTGGCTTACCGGCCCCGGCGCAGTTCCGCGAAAGATGCCCGAACCTGTCCCGGAAAGCCTGTCCCGAATAAACTGAGGGGAAGCGGGATGAGGGCGGATGAGGGGGAGGGAGGGAAGTTATTAAAAAAGCGGCTTGAGCAACCGCTTTAAAGGTTTCTCTCGAACTTTCTTTCTAAACGCCGCAAGGCTTGCCTCCAACCGTACCCCGAGAGCGCCGGATCGATAATGGCCCGCTCCTCGATTCCGGTTAACTTTCTCGAGGCCCCCTCTCGATCATGAAACCAATATCGTCCCCGATTCGAAATGGTCTTGCTCGCCGTATAGGACACGGGGTGTCGAAAAACACGAAAATGGAATTCCTTTTACCTTATGCGTGTTTTGCAGAAGAAATTGCCCGCTTCGAGGATGGACCGTCTTACAAAACCTAATCGCCGCAATCCGCGGATTTTTCCTAAACGCGGATCGTAAAAGGATAAGCCAAAACGCCATTCGGAATCTCTTTCCAGAGTTGCTTCTGTCTTCTTTCCCCGGGACGATTCAGGGAAAGCTTTTTGGCTGACCCGCACGAGTTGGGAAAGGCCGCTTTTCCCGAATTGGGAGTAAAATCTTTGGAAGCAGGTTTTCCACATCCCGCCCTCCAGGATCTGATCCCTTTAGCAAGCACAAGGACAGATATCCCTGGCTTGAGAACATTGCCTAGCCCCGGGTATTGTCAGCCCGAAAGCGCCAACCTTGCTCAAGCCGCCCGGAATCCCATCCGCGTGCGGTTTGCTGCTCCCGTTTTTACAATGATCTCTCGAAAGGGAAAAAAACGGATGGCCGATTTGGAAAAATCCGCCCTGGAAACCTTTTCCGCGCTCCCCGCCGCCGTGACCGTCTGCGACGCCGAGGGGATCATCACCTATATGAACTCCGCCGCCGAACAGCTGCTGGCCAAACACGGCGGGCGGGCGTTGATCGGCTCGAACCTGTTCGATTGCCATCCGCCGAAGGCGCAGGAAAAAATCCGCTCCCTGATGCGGGACCGGACCGCCAACACCTACACCACCGAAAAAGCAGGCGTGAAAAGACTCATCCACCAATCCCCCTGGTACCGCGGCGGCGTGTTCGCCGGCCTGGTGGAAATTTCCTTCGAGGTTCCCCCGATCCTGCCGAACTTCAAGCGCGAGTAAAAGACCCTCTAGACTGAAAAGCCGGGAGCCGGGAATTCCTTCATCCGCGCCCCCCCCGAAATCCCGGAGGGTTTCCGCCGGCGGCGGCCGGTATGCTCCCCTTGGGCCATGGGAGAGGCGCCCGCCCCCCCTCACCGCCAGGGTGACAACGCGAAAAAGCTCGACCAGGCCGTCCCGGCGATTGCGGTTGAAGAGGGGTGCCCGATTGAGATCATTCCGTTCCTTCGTAGATCCTCGAGGGGACTGAAAAAACGCGCGATCAATGCCTTGGTGCGCCAAAGCCCCTATTTTCTGTCTCTGCCGGTTACGGCGTAAGGATTTTTAATCGTATCTCCTCACCCTCCCCCTCATCCGCCCTTCGGGCACCTTCTCCCAGCCCCATAACAGCGGAAAAAAGGATGCAATTATTTGAAGCCATCAATCTTGAGAGATGGGCTGGGAGAAGGATGGGATGAGGGGGAAACGAAAAGTGGTTTTTCCGGCCGTTTATATAATTCTTGCATCGGGGTGAGCAGTTGCCTTTAATCTCCTCCGGGCATTACGACCTTGCCGACCGGGCCGGCAGCCCGTCCGCCGACATCATCCTGCAGCCGCCCAAACGGATCTGCCCAATCCGCCGGGATACGGGCAAGGCGATGGCGCTTGCGCTCTCCCCAAAAGAATCCCCCGAGGATCTCAGCAGGCGTTGGGCCAGCCCCAGGAGAGGAAGATCCGTTGCCTGCGAAAGAAAGCCTCTCCTCCGGACAACTGCCTGAGTCCTGCTCCGCGTTAGGCATGCATTTATGCATAGACCTGATCGGCCATTTTCGCGGAAGGGCGCATAAAAGACCAAGATTCATCGTTTCGGATTCCAGGCAACGCCGTGCCGTATCATAAGTGGAAAAAGCTGCGTATATTCCTATGATCCAGGCGATCATCCGCCCGGGGCTCTGCGCGGGCCGCGACCCATGCCCGGCGGACGGGAAGTTGCTTCCCGCCGGGCCTCATGCTACACTTCGGATCCAACGAGAGGTGACCATGAATTCATTGCGGATCCTTGGTTTCATCGCGGCGGCCATTCTGATCCTCTTCGGCGTGCTGTTCATTTGGGGCGCATTCGGCGAAACCTCGCAGCCCGAGTGGATCTGCGTTGGCGGGGTCAGCGTGGCCATCGGCATGGGGCTGATCGTGCTCGCGTCCTGGAAGCCGGGCGCACCCAAACCGGCCGACAACGTCACACTGAAGATCGACCTGCCCGCCAACATCAACCTTGATACGTTAAAGTGCAAATCCTGCGGAGGCGCGCTGACCGCCGATGCGATCAAGATGGTGGCGGGGGCGCCGGTGGTGACGTGCCCATACTGCCACACCTCCTACCAACTGGCCGAAGAGCCCAAGTGGTGAATTTCCCGGCGGGAACGGCCGGGCATCGCGGCCGGAGCCGATCCGGATACGCCATTCATGCGGAGCGTCATCCATGAAGAACAAAATTCTGGCATCCCTCCTCTTGCTCCTTCCGGCGCTGGCCGTCCCGGCGCGCGCAACCGCCCAAAACTATTCCTTCTCCCTGCCCCGGGAGGAGGTCCACTCCTATTGGAACAACGACGGAAGCTTGGCCATCGAATACACTTTTGTCTTCCAGAACGATTCGGGCGCCGACGCGATCGACTTCATCGACGTCGGCGTCCCCAACGAAAACTACGATCTCACCAGTGTGACGGCCGACGTAGACGGCCGCCTGATCTCCGACATCGAACCCTCGCCGTACGTTAAACCGGGCGTGGCACTTGGTCTGGGCGGCGCCAGCATCCGCGCCGGCCAGAGCGGGACCGTGCGCGTGCGCATCGGTCGGGTGCGGGGGGTGCTGTATCCCGACGACGAGGATTCGAGCTACGCCAGCGCGGTGTTTTCCCCGACCTGGTTCGACGCTTCCTTCGTCCACGGCTCCACCGATCTGACGGTGGTCTATCACCTACCCCTCGGGGTTGGCCCCGACGATCCGCGCTACCACCGGCCGAGCTCCAACTGGCCGGGGGCCGAGGAACCGGAAACCTACCTCGACGAAGAGGGCCGGGTTGCATACCGCTGGCGCAGTCCGAACGCCAACGGCTACAGCCAATACAAATTCGGCGCTTCGTTCCCCGCCGCCGTCGTTCCGGAAAGCGCAATCGTCCGCCAATCCAGTTTCGAGCGGTTCTTCCAATCCATCGGGCCCTACCTGGAAGCCCTGGCGCCGTGCAGCTGCATTTTTGGGGTGGTGGCCTTCATCGTCGGCCTGGGAATTCTGGGCGCCTGGTCCGAAAACCAGCGCAAAAAGCAGTACCTGCCGCCGAAAATTTCCATCGAAGGCCACGGGATCAAACGCGGCCTGACGGCGGTCGAAGCCGCCCTGCTGATGGAACAACCGCTCGACCGGGTTTTGACGATGATCCTCTTCGGCTTGGTGAAGAAGAATGCGGTCACCGTCACCAGCCGCGACCCGCTGGAATTGAAAAACACCGAACCGAAACCCGCTGGGTTGCACCCCTACGAAACGGATTTCCTCGGCGCGTTTGAATCTTCAAACAAAGCCACGCGCCCGAAAACCCTGCAGCAGGTGATCATCAATCTGATTAAAAGCCTGCAGGAGAAGATGAAAGGCTTCTCGCGCAAAGAGACGATCGACTACTACAAGAGCATCGCCGAGAAAGCCTGGCAGCAGGTCGCCGCGGCCGGCACCCCGGAAGTGAAAGCCCAGGCGATCGATGAAAACCTCGAATGGACGATGCTCGACCGCGACTTCGACGGCCGCTCGCGCGAGATCTTCAGCCGCGGTCCGGTGTTCGTGCCGGTGTGGTGGGGCCGCTATGATCCTTCCGTCGGCGGCGGCGCCGGCCGCGGCGCTGCCGCACCGTCCTTCAGCCCGACGCGGGGCGGATCAATCTCCCTTCCGCGCCTGCCCGGCGCCGATTTCGCCGCATCCGTCGTCGGCGGCGTGCAATCCTTCTCCCGGAACGTCATCGGCGACCTGACCGGTTTCACGGGCCGGGTGACCGCGAAAACCAATCCCCTTCCGGTGTCCTCTTCCAGCGGCGGAGGCTGGCGAAGCGGGGGCGGGGGCGGCGGCGGCCACAGTTGTGCGTGCGCCTGCGCTTGCGCCGGTTGCGCCTGCGCCTGCGCCGGAGGCGGGCGTTAGCCCCGCCCGGAGGGAGCCGAGGAGACTCCCCGCCCGCACTGCGGAAATCCGCACCCGCTGGCGCGCACGGCGACTCAGTTTGATGGGATGAAGGCCATGCGATTCTTCCGCCCGAAAACGGAAACGCCCTCCCTGCCCGCGCCTGGGCTGTATCATTATGAAAGGCGGGAAACCGCCGGCCGCAGCCGTTCGCACCTGCGGGTGGATTCCGACGGCCACGGCACGTTGGTGGTTGACGCCGCCCGGATCCTCCACCTCAATCCCACCGCCGCCCAGATGGCCTACCTGGCGCTCGAAGGTACCGCCCCTGAGGCGGCTGCCAGAACACTCGCCGGCGAGTACCGCATCCCCCGCTGGAGGGCGCGGGCCGATTTCGCCGAAATCGCCGCCCAGGTGGATGCGCTCACCCGCCCCGGCGGCCCTTGCCCGGTGTGCGACATGGAACTCGATATCCGCGCCCCGTTCAGCCACACCCCCTCGGCTCCCTACCGGATGGATCTGGCGCTCACCTACCGCTGCCAGAACGACTGCGCCCACTGCTACAACGCCCGCCCGCGGACCTTTCCCGAACTTCCCGCCGCCGATTGGCGGCGGATGATCGACCGGCTGTGGGATCTCGGGATTCCCCACGTCGTCTTCACCGGGGGCGAACCGACGCTGCGCGAAGACCTGGCGGAGCTCGTCGCGTACGCCGAGCGCAAAGGGCAGATCACCGGTTTGAACACCAACGGCCGGCGGCTGGCCGACCGGGAATTTCTGAATTCCCTGGTCGACGCGGGACTCGACCACGTCCAGATCACCCTCGAAAGCTCCTCCGAAGCCGTTCATGATTCCGTCGTCGGCAAACGCGGGGCGTGGGCGCAGACCGCCGCCGGATTGCGCAACGCTCTGGAGACCCGTCTGTTCGTGATGACCAACACCACCCTCTTGCGCGCCAACACCCCCACGTTGGAAGCGACGCTGGAATGGCTCGCCGAAATGCGCGTTCCGACGGTCGGTCTGAACGGCCTGATCCACTCCGGCCGGGGCGCGACCGTCGGAACCGGATTACAGGAGGAGGAGCTGGCGCCCCTGCTCGCAATCGCCCGCCGGTTCACCGACGCGGCCGGCCAGCGTCTGATCTGGTACACGCCGACGGCGTATTGCCGGCTGGATCCCGTGCAGAGCGGGTTGGGCGTGAAGGGCTGCACCGCCGCGCTCTACAACATGTGCGTCGAACCCGACGGCGGCGTTCTGCCGTGCCAATCCTATTACCATCCGTTGGGAAACCTCCTGCGCGACGAGTGGCCTGCGATCTGGAACCACGACCTCGCCCGTTCCTTGCGCGAACGGCGCAACGTACCCGCCAAATGCAAATCCTGCATTCTGCTGGCCGAGTGCGGCGGGGGATGTCCGCTACAATTCGAAAACCGCGGTCCGGAGGAATCCTGACCATGTCCCAATCCACGCGCAAAGCCACCATCCTGACGATCCTTCTGGCGGCCGTCTTCGCCTGCGGTCCGCGCTCGCCGCTCGCCACACCGGGCGCCTCGACGCCCGCGCCGATCCAGACCGCATCGCCCACGCCGACGCCCGTTCCCAATCCGCCCGGACAGATCGCCTTTGGCTCCTCCACCTTTACGGGGGATTCGCAGGTGGTGCTGATGGATCTGCAAACCGGGAACGTGAGCAGCCTCACCGCCGGATATCCGGGCGAGTATTACCGGCCCGTCTTTTCGCCGGACGGGGGCAGATTGGCGATGCGCGAGGAAATCTCGATGGACGGCGGCGGAATCGCGGTGATGGAGGTCCGGATGGAAGGCGGCCGGCCCGCCGGATCCGCGCCCGCCGAGGTGTTCCATGGATTTGCCGACGGCCCGACTTGGTCTCCGGACGGCAGCCGCGTGGCGTTCGTCTCGACCCATGAGACCGGAAATTGGACGGCATACACGGCGGACCTGTTCGGATCGCCCCCGGCGCAAATTCCAGGAATTCCCCAGCGCGCAACCGACCTGGCCTGGTCGCCCGACGGAGCCTGGATCGCCTTTTCCTACTACGAAGACACTGCCAAGCAGGTGAAAGACCTGTACAAGATCCATCCGGACGGAACCGGCCTGACCCGCCTGACGAACACCCCCGACGCCGATGAGTCCGGAGCCGCTTGGTCGCCGGACAGCCTGCAGATCGCCTTCTCCGGCAGGAGTCGGACGGAGGCGGTCGGACAAGGGGACATTTACCGGATGAACGCCGACGGCAGCGGATTGGTGCGCGTCACCTCCGACGATGCCAGCGAATTTGATCCGGCCTGGTCCCCGGACGGGAATCAGATCGCCTACACTTCCACCCGCCACGAAGCCAACGACGGCAACTACGAGATCTACCTCGTCAACGCCGACGGAAGCGGCGAACTGCGGCTGACCAACAACCGGACGACCGACCGCTGGCCGACTTGGCGCCGGACGCCGGCGGGAACCGATTACGGAGTTTGCGCGCCGGAGGGGGAATTCGCCGCGCATGTGACCATTCCGGCCGGCACCCGCTTCACCGGCCCGCAGGAATTCACCAAAGTGTGGCGAGTCCGCAACAGCGGCGCATGCGCCTGGCCTCCGGCCGGGTACGGATTGCGGTTCGGCGGGGGGGCAACCATGAGCGGCGCGGCCTACTTGCCGGTTTCCGGCGCCATCCAGCCCGGGGATTCCGTCGACATGGCGCTGCCGCTCGTCGCGCCGGCGGCCTCCGGAAGCCATTCCGGATCCTGGGTGCTGTTCGACAACACCGGGCGCGCCGTGCCCGCAGGGGACGGCCTGCCGCTGACGCTTTCCGCCTCGGTGGAGGTGCTGGCCGAAGGAGCGCGCGTTCTTCCCTCGCCTCTGTATTTCCTTTCCGACCGCAGCGGTAGGGCGCAGATCTGGCGGATGGAGACCGACGGCGCGACTCTCGCTCAGATCACCGATGAGACGGAAGGCGTCCGGACCTTTGCGGTCTCGGCCGCGGACGGATCCATCGCCTTTCTCAGCCGGACGGAAATCATCCTCGTCGGCCGGGACGGAACGGGGCGGCGCGCGATCGCCGATATCGGCGAACGGTACGCGGGAGGCCTGGCGTTTTCACCCGACGGCCGCCTGGCGTACGCGCTCGACGGCGTCCGCGTCTTCGACCCGGTCAGCGGCGAGGATCGACTGCTGATCGCGGACAACGACGCCGCCTCCCCCGCGGACTTCGCCAAATACTATCCGCGAGCATGGTCACCGGACGGATCCAAACTGCTGGTGATGATCGGCCGCTATGAATGGGCCGAAGCCGGAATCCTTTCCGCCGACGGCGCCCTGCTGGCCTCCGGCGAGTATTCCCATATGTCGGCCTGGACAAACGACAGCCAAGCCGTCCTGCTCGCCAGCGCGGTGTATCCGATGATGGGCGGGATGAATCCGGGCTTGGCCAAGCTCTCCGCGGCCGGCGCGTCCTCGGCGTTGGTCTCGGATTCCTTCGTGTGGTGGCCGTGCCACCGGCCGGACGGCAGGCTGGCGTACTTTGTGAGTCGGCCCGCCGGAATGGAAGTGACGGAATACGCCGTGCGCATGGTTTCCGCCGCCGCCGACGGTTCGGGGGAAACCCCCTTGCTCGCAGCGCCCCTGATCCTCGACTACCGGGATTCGTTCACCGCGCTGTGGAGCGCGGATGCGGAGACCGTTCTGGTCTGGATCTACCGCAAAGCCGCGGAGGCCGGGGAGCTGCTGCTGATCCCGGCCGGGGACCAACCACCCGTCTTTCTGATGCAGCAAACCGGATCGTTCGCCTGGGACGATTTCCCGCCGGACTGCGCGCAATGCCGCGGCGAAGCGTAGCCCCCGCTCCGCCCCGCAACCACAAAAGAAAAAACCGGGAGGCAGGCATGGCATCTCTCATTAAAAGGATCCGCAACCGCTTTCGCACCGTTCCCGCACTGCCGGCGGGCTTGTACACTTATCCATCCCCGCCGGATTCCCCCAATCCCTACCGGCTGCATCTGCGCCTGGAGCAGGACGGCAGCGGGATTCTGATCCTCAACGCCTCGACGGTCCTGCATTTAAACCAGACCGCGGCCGAATGCGCCTACCAGTGGGTGAAGGGTTCGTCTCCGGAAAAAGCCGCCCGGGTGATCTCTTCCCGCTACCGGGTGAGCGCCAAGCAGGCCCTCCGCGATTACACGGATTTTGTGGGGCGGGTGGAAACCCTGGTTCACTCCACGGATCTGGATCCGGTGACGTACCTGGAATTCGACCGCCGCGATCCCTATTCCCAGGAGATCTCCGCGCCGTACCGGTTGGACTGCGCCCTCACCTACCGCCTGCCCGAGGGCGAAAGCATCCATTACGCGCCCGCGGAACGCGCGAAGGACGAACTGGCGGCGGACGCCTGGAAGACGATCCTGGAGAAGGCCTGGGCGGCAGGGATACCGCACGTGGTGTTCACCGGCGGGGAACCCGCGCTGCGCGACGACCTGCCGGCGCTGATCGCCCGCGCCGAATCGCTCGGCCAAGTCTGCGGATTGCTCAGCGGCAGCCTGCGCCTGGCGGAAGACGCCTACCTAAAATCCCTGCTTGACAGCGGCCTCGACCATCTCATGTTCCTGCTGCAACCCGGGGAGGAAGCCGCCTGGACCGCCATTCGAAACGCGATGCAGGCCGACCTGGCGACCACCGTGCATCTCACCCTGAACCGCGTGTTGGCCCCCCGAGCCGAGGAAATCCTCGAACGCCTGCACCAGGCGCAGGTGAAGGCCATCTCCCTCAGCGCGTCCGATTCGGCCGGCGCGGAAACCCTGGTGGCTCTGCGCGGGCGGGCGGCCGACCTGGAGCTGACCCTGCAATGGGATCTTCCGGTCCCGTACTCCTCGGCCAATCCGGTTTCGCAGGAAATCGGCGCGCCGTCCACCGGCGCCGGAAAAGCCTGGCTGTACGTCGAGCCCGACGGCGATGTCTTGCCCGAGCAGGGCGTCAACCGCGTACTCGGAAATTTCCTGAATGACTCCTGGGAAACGCTCTGGCGCAATGCGCGGGCGTAAATTCCTCCCCTCCCGGCCCAACTCCCTCCCCCGCCGGCGTGACGGCGGGGGAGGGATCCCGAAATGACCCTGACCCTCGCCGACTGGCATGATCGATTCCTCCAGCAAGCCCGCTGGACCGATTCCCTGCGGAGTCACCTCTTCGAGCGCGCGGGCATCGACCGCGCCCGCCGCATCCTCGAAGTCGGCTGCGGGACCGGCGCCGTCACCGAATCCGCGGCGCGCTCGCATCCGGAGACGCTCGTCTGCGGAGTGGAGATCGACCTTGCGCGCCTGGGTTTCGCCCGCGCCTGCGGCGCGCGGAGTGCGTACCTCGGCGGAGACGCCCTGCGCCTGCCGTTCCGCGACGGGGCGTTCGGCCTGGTCTTCTGCCATTACTTTCTGATGTGGGTCCGCGAAAGCGCGCAGGCCTTGCGCGAGATGGTCCGGGTCACGCGCTCCGGCGGCTGGGTGGCGGCGATGGCCGAACCGGACCACGACGCGCGGATCGACCATCCCGCGGAACTAACGGCGTTCGGCCGGCGGCAAACCGAAGCCCTCCGGCGCCAGGGAGCCGATACGGCCGCCGGGCGCCGCCTGGCCGAACTCTTTTGCGATGCCGGAATACGCCTGCTCGAATGCGGCGTTATGGCCTCCGCCGCCCTTCCCGATGCCGGCGGCGAGAAAGCGGCGGAGAGCGAGTTGAGAATCCTGCGGGAGGATTTACAGGGAGAGGTTGCGGAAGAGGAATGGCAGGCCTTCCGCACCGCCGAGAGGAGCGCGCGCGAAAACGGCCGGCGCGTTCTCCACATCCCGACCTTCTACGCCGCCGGAATCCGGGAATAATCCCGCTTTGCCGTCCGGAAGGCGCAGACACAAACCACGCACAAAACCGCTCGTTGCCGGCCCCATGCGCTCTATATGGTTAAATGAAGGACTAGCATCCCATTCCGGATTTACGCCGGAACAATTCCAGGGGCGGAGGCGGCCGATTCGCATACATCCATCATGGCTTTTCGCGGCAGTGATCTGCCTGATGCCGCCGGCCGCCGGGTGCGCACCGGCTTCGCCAACCGTCCTTCCGGCCGAGAATACCGCTTCCACCGTTCCCGCCCGCACATCTACGCCTTTACGCTCGCCGACCCAGACGGCGCCCTCCGCCACACCCACCGTCAGGCCGACTCCGACGTTCACCTTCACGCCGACCTTGACCCCCACGCTGGCCCCCGACGCCTGGCAATCGATGCCGGTCGTCCCCGCCGCAACGCAAAGCGCCCGCCTAATCCACCGCGACGGCCTCGGATTCGGAAACGACCCGCACGCCTTTTCCATCCTCGGCGATTGCCTGAGTCTTCCAACCAGATTTCTGGGCAATTTTGGAAGAGGCCCGGAATACTACACCCTCGGCGAGCACGCCTATCTGCAACCCGTCATCGAGTGGTTCCGCGGCTCCTACACCCGTCAAAGCGCCTCGCTGGGCAACGGGTTTACCACCGCGGCCGTTCTCTCCCCCCTCCGCGCCGATCGGACCCGCTGCGAGAAGGGTGAAAATCCGATGCAGTGCGAATACCGGATTCACCGCCCCGTCATCGCCTTGATCGCCTTGGGCACCGACGATTACCGGACAACCCCGGAGATCTACGAACAGCGGATGCGGCAAATCGTCGAATACACCGTCTCCAGCGGAATCCTCCCGATCCTCGCAACCAAAGCCGACAACCGCGAAGGGAACCATGCCTTCAACCGGATCGTCGCCTCCTTGGCGTACGAGTACGGCCTTCCGATGTGGAATTTCTGGCTGGCGGTGCAGGATCTTCCCAACCACGGCCTGGCCGACAACCGCGGCCATCTGACGTGGGCCGATCCGGACGATTTTTCCACCGCGATCAGCCGCCAGCGCGGGACTTCCGTCCGCAGCCTGACCTTCCTGCAATCCCTGGATTCCGTCTGGCGCGGCGTAACGGCTGTTTAAGAAAAGCCGCCTCGGTCCCGGCCAAGATCATGCCGGAAAGACGAACCGAGGCGGCCCCGCGGGGGAGTTGCCGGCCCGCTATTTGTCTACTCGATCTCGAACACCGCGCTGACGGTCATGCTCACTTCCCAGGTTCCGGCCTGGACCGGGACCGAGGAGCCGCCCCCGCCGACACCCATGCCGTAAGCCTTTTCCGCCGCCGGCGAAACGTAGCCGCCGTATTCGTTGACCGTGAGGACCTTCCCGACCTTGACCCCGAACCCCGCCGCGATCTCCTCCGCGCGGGCGCGGGCATTGGCGACCGCCAGCGCCCGGGCCTGGCTGAGCGCGGAGGTCGGATCCTCGAGCGAAAAGGAGATTCCGCCGACGGAGTTCACGCCGGCCCCCTGCGCCGCGCCCAGCACGGCGCCCACGCTACTCAGATCCCGCACCGTCACCGTCAGCGCGTGGGTGACGATATAGGTGATCTCTCCGGTGGGCTGTCCGTACGAATCGTACTTCTCCTGCTGATATAGATTGAAATCGCTGCGGATATCCGCCGCGGCCACTCCTTGGCCTTGGATCGCGGCGATCGCCGCTTCGGCCTTGGTGTTGTTGTCGTCCCAGGCTTGATCTGCGTAGGAATCGCGCGTGACGATGCTCAGGTACATCACCGCGATGTCGGGATCCACCTCCACTTTCCCCTCTCCCATCACCGACAGTGTGCGCGGACTCTCCGGTGTGGGGCCGTAACAGTTCAGCGTGCAGGGCTGCTCGGGAACGGCCGCGGCCGTCGAGCATCCGGCCAGAATGGCCGCGGCCAACACCAAACCCATTACTACAGTTTTCCGAGACATGGTTCCTCCTTGGTTGACCTCGGCGGGGCTTTCGTCCTCCGCCGTTTGGAATATATAGTGTAGCAGACGAATCGCATCCGGTTTTGTTCCCTGCCGCGCCGATGTCTGCGTGCTCCTGGATTTTCCCGCGGAACGGCTGGCGGAGCCGCGCCTCCGATCCGTAAGCTCTCACTTGATATTAATCCGAGGGCAGGATCAGAAATCCGTCCAAATCCCGACGCCTTGCGCCAATACCTCGGCTCGTCTACAATACAGTCGGGCGGCCTTCAGCCGCGCCCGAAATCCCGCGCGGATTCCGCGCCTCCCCAGGGGGGACGCTTCTCTTCGATCGCAAAACCATCAGGAGCGGTGATCCTCCGGGATTTCGACCGATATTTCACGGCGGCGCAGCGGTTGGGATCCACGAAGAACACGAAGGAAGATCTGAAACAATCTACGGCCGTTTTTTCGTCTCCTCAGGTCCTTCTTCGTGTCCTTCGTGGTCTCCATTCCCCGCCCCCCTGCCCCGCTCCTGGAGGAACCATGACCACACGCAAGACGTACGAAGCGGTGGTGGAGGGTAAAACTTTCCTTCTCACCACCGGCAATCTCGCGGCCAACGCCGGCGGGGCGGTGACGGTGCGAATCGGCGATTCGCTGCTATTCGCCTCCGCCACCATGAGCCGGGATCCGCGCGAGGGGATCGACTTCTTCCCCCTCTCGGTGGATTACGAAGAGCGGATGTACGCCGGAGGGCAGATTCCCGGCTCCTTCTTCCGGCGCGAAGGCCGGCCCTCGGAGGCGGCGATCCTCGTCGCCCGCCTGACGGACAGACCGCTGCGGCCGCTGTTTCCCAAAGACCTGCGCAACGATGTTCAGGTGATCATGCATGCCTGGTCTTCGGATGCCCAGAATCCCCTGGACATCCCGGCGATCATCGGCGCCTCGGCTGCGATCACCATCTCCGACATCCCCTGGGGCGGGCCGGTCGGGGCGGTGCGCATCGGCAGGGTCGATGGCCGGTGGGTGTACAACCCGGTCTACGAGGAGATCCAGCGCTCGGAGCTGGACCTGCGGGTGGCCGGGACGCGCGAGGCGATTCTGATGGTCGAAGCCGGGGCCGACGAAGCGCCGGAAGACTTGATGCGCGAAGCCCTGCAGCTGGCTCACCGCGCGATCCAGCCGCTGATCGACGCCCAGGAGAAGATGGCCGCCGAGGCGGGCAAACCGAAGCGCGACTATCAACATTTTGTCCTGGCGCAAAAGGTCCGCGAGGCGGTGTCGCAGAAGGTGGGAACCCGGTTGGCGGACGCCTTCCGCGACGAGTTGGACAAGGCCGAGCGCCAGGCGATTCTCGACGCGATCGAAGGCGAAGTCCTGGCGGGTTTTGCCAACGACGTCGATATGGCGGAGGCCGACCTGCGCGAGGCGTTCTACGAGATGTACCGCACCGAAGTCCGCTCGCGAATCCTGAATGCGAACCAGCGCACCGACGGCCGCCGACCGGATCAGATCCGGCCGCTGAGCGCCGAGGTGGACCTCAGCCCGCGGTCCCACGGGTCGGGCCTGTTCACCCGCGGCGAGACGCAGGTGCTTTCGTTCACCACGCTCGGCACCCCGCGCGACGCCCAGGAACTCGACGGATTGGCGCCGGTCGACGAAAAGCGCTACATGCACCATTACAACTTCCCGCCCTTCTGCACCGGCGAGACCAAGCCCCTGCGCGGCTCTTCGCGCCGCGAGGTCGGCCACGGAGCGCTGGCGGAACGCGCGCTCGTTCCGGTCCTCCCCGCGCAGGAGGAGTTCCCCTACACCATTCGGGTGGTTTCGGAGGTGCTTTCCTCCAATGGCTCCACCTCGATGGCCTCCGTGTGCGGATCGACCCTCTCCTTGATGGACGCCGGAGTGCCGATCCATGCGCCGGTGGCCGGAATCGCGATGGGCCTGGTGAAGGAAGGCGAGAAGTACGTCATCCTGACCGACATCCAGGGCGTCGAGGATCACCTCGGCGACATGGATTTCAAGGTCGCCGGCACGGCGCAGGGGATCACCGCCCTGCAGATGGACATCAAGATCAAAGGCATCACCCCGCAGATCATGGGCCAGGCGCTGGAACAGGCGCAGGCGGCGCGGATGCGGATCCTGGAAGTGATCCGCGGATGCCTGCCCGCCCCGCGTCCGGACCTCAAGCCGCACGCGCCGCGGATGACGATCCTGCAGATCGATCCGGAAAAAATCGGCGCGGTGATCGGACCCGGCGGGAAAATCATCCGCAAGATCCAGGAGGACACCGGCGTCAAGATCGACATCGAAGACGACGGCAAAGTCTACATCTCCGCCGTCGACGGGCCGAGCGCGATGGAAGCCCGCAAGCGGGTCGAGAGCCTGACCGAGACTCCGGTGGTGGGGCGGATCTACACCGGCAAGGTCGTCCGCGTAGCGGATTTCGGCGCGTTCGTGGAGATCCTCCCGAACATCGACGGGCTGGTGCACATTTCACAGCTCGATTCGAGCCGGATCGAGAAGGTGGAAGACGTTTGCCGCCTGGGCGACGAATTGACAGTCATGGTGACCGGGATCGATCCAGAGGGCAAGGTCCGCCTTTCGCGGGCTGCGGTGCTGGAAGGCTGGACCGCGGAGGAGGCCGCCGAGCGCGACCGCAAACCCTCCGGCGGGGGACGCGGCAACGGCCCGGGCGGGCCGCGGTCGTCACAGCGTCCCGGCGGCGCCCGCGGCCGCGGATCCGACCGCGACGAGCGCGGTGGACGCCGACGGTAACAAATTCAAAAAAAACCCGCCCGAACGGCGGGTTTTTTAATTCTTGGCTGCAAAAAGCACAAAAAGGCGTACCCTTTGAATCGATCCACATTCCCAAGGGCGAAATGAACCGCCGCCCTGCACGCGCCAACGACGCGCAGCCGGCCGCGGGATTCTCATCGCCTTACGGACGCATGATTAATGGGAATCGGCGGGAAAGCCATTCCATGCGAGGTTCCAAAGAAGGCGCGTAAAGATGATCCGTCGCATTCCGCTTGTCGACTTTTAAGTGATCTCCTCTTTTCCCTTTGTGCTCTTTGTGCTTTGTGTGGCAGGGATTATTCCATTCCCCCAAATTCCGTTTTGGCGGAACCGAAAGCGCGGTCGGATGCCGTCCCGGCGATCCGGAAGACCGGATTCTCCCTGCCGACGCGGTTGGCCCTCCCGCGTGTCAGGCCGGTGGATCGAATTCACTGCAATATGGCGGGAAGGACGGGGAAAGATTAGAATGGGGGCGGATCGAATTTGCCAAACCGACTGACGCGCTCCGTTCCCGGGAACCCGGAAGGGGTGAATCGACCTTTGGATGCCTCGCCGCGCTGGTCCACAAACGCCAAACTGACCGTCATGCTGGCCGTGCTGGCGGTGATCGGCTACTTCCTGGTGCGATTCCAGGTCCTGATCATGCCGCTCATCATGGCTTTCGTTCTGGCATACCTGCTCGACCCGGTGGTGAGTTTCCTGACCCGCCGCCTGCGGCTTTCCCGCACCGCAGCCGTCCTGGTCCTATATGGGTTGGTTCTATTGCTGTTGGCCGGCTTGGCCAGCGGCGCGGGCCTGTTGCTGCAGCAGCAGATGTCCGGCGTGCTGAACACGGTGACGAAATTCATCAACAGCATCCCGGACTGGCTCGATTCGCTGGCGGACGAACCGCTCGTTCTCGGGCCGTTCACCTTCGACTTCTCCTCCCCCAACGCCGCCCTCCTCCAGGATACGTTGATTTCCGGCGCCCGCGATTGGATCGGCGGGATTACCGACTGGATGACCACCGCCGCCTCCGACATCGTCGCCTTCTTCGGATGGACCGCCTTTACGCTGATCGTAACGTACTACCTCCTGCACGACATGGACGCCCTGAAGCACAGCCTAATCCTGATCTTCCCCGAAAAACACCGCGGAGACATTGGCCGGCTGTTCGAAGAGCTCGGGCCGATCTGGAACGCCTTCCTGCGCGGCCAGATTCTGCTCAGCCTGATCATGGGCCTGGCGATCGGGGCGGCGATGACCCTCCTGGGCGTGCGCTATTCCGCGATCCTCGGGGTGATGGCCGCCGTGGCCGAATTCATTCCGATCGTCGGGGCAAACGTGGTCGGCGCGACCGCGGTGGTGATCGCCCTCTTTCAGCCGAACAATTGGCTGGGGCTCTCTCCGATCCTGTTCGCGGTCGTGGTCGGCGTCACCGGCGGCGTGCTGCAGCAGTTGGAATCGAATTTTTTAATCCCGCGCGTGATGGGCGACCAACTCAAACTCCACCCGGCGATCCTGATCGTCGGCGCGCTGGTCGGATTCACCCTGCTCGGAATTCCGGGGCTGCTGCTCGCCGGACCGATCATCGCCTCGGCGCGCTTGTTCGCCAAATACGTCCACGCCAAACTGTTCGACCTCCCCCCTTGGCCCGTAGAGGGCGGCGCGCAGACCCCGGATTTGAAGACGGCCGCCGTCCGCATCCGCCCGGCGCGGATGTCGGACCGGAAGGACATGCTCGAGCTCACCGCCCAGATATGGGAGGGGCACGATTACACGCCGCAGGTTTGGTCCGAATGGCTGGCCGACCGCGAAGGCTTGCTGGCCGCGGCGGAGGCGGATCGCCGGATGATCGGATTCGGCAAGCTCACCCGCCTCGGCCCGGAGGAGTGGTGGCTGGAAGGATTGCGGGTCCATCCCGGATACCAGGGGATGAAGATCGGGTCCAGGTTGAGCGAGCATTTATTGGCGGAGTGGAAAAAACACGGCGGGGTGATCCGTCTGGCGACATCCTCCCAGCGCCTGCCGGTCCACCGGCTGTGCGACCGGCTGGGCTTCCGGCGGGCAGGGGTTTTCCGGATGACGTCGGCGGCGCCCATCGAGGGCGGCGCGTGCGAATATGAGGCCGCCGCCAAAACGGATACGCCGGAAGCGACCGCCCTGTGGAAGGAACGCGCCGCCGCCTGGAAGATTCCCAACCTGGTCAACGACGGCTGGCACTGGAGCACCCTCACCAAAGCCCATTTAGCCGAATTCGTCCGCCGCGGGGACGCCTGGTGGTGGCGGGGACGGTCCGCCCTGTTGTTGACCTACGATTCCGAGCACGACCATAAACCCAGCTTGGAAGTGGCGGCGGTCTTCTCGCCCCCCGGAAGTCTGGCTCCGATGCTGCGCCAATTGCGGGTGCTGGCCGGGAAGCGCGGCGCGGTCCGCGCGGCGTGGAACGTCCCCGACCGACCCCGCCTGACGGATGCCGCGCGGCGCGCCGGCTTCGCCGAGATGGTGGACCACCGGCTGTGGCTCTACGAGCGTTCCGATCCGCCCGTCCTATAACCCAATCCGAAGGAGGTGGGGCATGCCCGAGGCACCGGAGATTAAAACCGAAACCGTCGCCGAAACCGAAAACTACCTGGTGTATTCCGCGGAAGAACCCGACGGCGAAACGACCTGGAACGTGGAATTGGGACCGGTGACACTGCACTTCTTCCGCGAGGAATGGCGGGAATTCCTCGAACTGGTCGGCCAGATACAAGCCAACGCCTGAGCCATGGGCCGGCTTGCGCGCTTTGCGCCGACGCTGTGCGCCGCGGCGCTCGCCGCGGCGTACCTCGGCTGGGTCCTCCTCCAGGCCGGCGGCGACCCGATGGCATTCGCATTCCTTGGAACGCGGTTCAGCGAGGCGGACCCTTCGGGCTCCGACGGTTACGACGGCCAGTTTAATTACTACATCGCCCGCGACCCCGATCCGCAGGGAGTTGCGCCCCGTCTCGACGTTCCCGCTTACCGCTACCAGCACATTCTCTATCCTCTGTTGGCCCGCACCCTGGCGCTCGGAATCCCGGCGGCGATCCCCTGGACCCTCGTTGGTGTGAATTTTTTCTCTCTGCTGGCCGCAACTTTTGTGGCCGGCGAATTGCTCCATCAGCGCGGAGGAAGCCGCGGGGGCGGCCTGGCGTTCGGATTGTGGGCCGGGCTGGTCGGCGCGGTGCGCCTGGATCTTTCCGAACCGCTCGCCCTGCTGCTCGTCCTCCTCGCCTTGTGGATCTCCGGGCCGTCGCTCGACCGCCGGATCCTCGCGGCCGCATCTTTGCTGGGGCTGGCGATGCTCGCCAAGGAAACGATGATCCCCTTTGTGGCCGGCTGGGCGGCCTGGCTGATCTCCCGGCGGCGTTCCCGCGACGCGCTCCTGATCTCCGCCTCCCTGCTTCCCTTTGCGCTGATGCAAATCTGGTTGTGGCGGACGTTCGGATCGCCGGGAATCGGCAGCGGCGGCGCCGACGCAACCCCATTCGAATGGATTCCCTTCGCCGGCCTGTTCCGGATCGGGCAGGCCAGCCTTCCCGCGCTGGCCGCGATGTCGGCGGTGTATCTGCCCGGATTGCTCGTCCCGGCCGTTTACGGCTTGGCCGCCCCGGCGTGCGACTTGTTCCGCCGGCGGATCTCCCCGGAAAGCCTGCTGCTTGCAGCTAACGCGGCGGTCATCGCCTTCGCCCCCTATTCAACCTTCCGCGAACCATTGGGGATCCTGCGATTGGCGTGCGGGTTGGTTCTTTGCATGGGGCTGTACGCGGCGGCCAAGCGACAATGGTGGTGGAACAAACTCAGACTGGTGGGATTGGCGTACTTGGTGTTTCTGCGGTGATCCCCCTCCCCTGCCCTCCCTCGTCAAGAAAACCGCTTGACGGGGGAGGAATGCACGAACGAAACCTCCCCCGATAACCGGTCTGGGGTTGTCGGGGGAGGCGCCCCCATCTCCCCTCCTTCTCTGTTAAAAAATCGCTTGACGGGGGAGGATCGAGGAGCGGGAACAGGCTACTCCCGATGAAACCTCCACGCCGACAAGCCGATGAACGCCGCGCCGAAACCGCACAGGACGAGCGTCGGGAGGATCACTCCCGGCAGGCCCTGCCCGCGCAGGATCAGGTTCTGCATACCGTGCATCGCCCAGTAGGTGGGCGTCAGACGGCCCACCGCCTGGAACGTCTCGCCGGTCACCTCCAGCGGCATCCACGCTCCGCCCAAGCCGGCCAGCACCATCATCGGGACAATCGCCATCATCGCGATCTGATCGGGATTGCGCGCGACCACGCCGATCAGCAGCCCCATCGCCGCGATCCAGAACGTCACCGCCGCGGCGAGTAGCAGCAGCGCGGCGGGCGCCTGCCAGTACGGCAATCCAAAGACCAATTGGCCGAACACGGCCAGCAAAACCACCTGCGCGAAGACCATCAGGAACATCGCCAGAAAATGCCCGGCCAGGATTTCCGCGCGCGAGATCGATGTAGTCAGCAGGCGCTGCAGGGTGCCGGATTTTTTCTCCCAGACGATGATTTCCGCCGCGCCGATCAATCCGGCCAGCGCAAAGGTCACCATATTTCCCGGGGACGACTGCGCGAAACCGCCCGGGATCGCGTCCGCCCCTGCTTCCGGCGGGGAGGCCGAGCGGAGTTGCAGGGCGACCGGCGCAGCCTCCCACTCCCCGACCGCTTCCCGGAGGGCTTGCTCCAGATAAGCGCGGCGGTCCGATTCGTCCGTGAATCCGTCCCGCTCAGCGACGATATCGGCGCTCCACAGCGCCGTCCGGACCGCATTCATCAGCCGGAACACGACCGCCCGGACGGCGTTTTCCGCGTTCCTGGACGCGCCCGAATTCTCGTCGATGAGAAATTCCAGCTGCAGATCCTCCCCCGCCAACAGCGCGTCGGTGAAGCCTTCGGGAACGACGACGGCCGCCGCCAGTTTTCCCTCGGCCACCTGCCGCTCCAGCGATTCGGCGTCCTCCGCCCCGACCGTCACCGGACGCACGGCTTCCGCCAGCTCCAGCAGCCGGGCCAGGCTTTGCGCCGCCGCCCCCCCGTCGCGGTCTAGCACACCCACCGCCAGGCGTGGCTCCGCTTCGGAGGAATCCGCCAGCCCGCCCATCATCACGCCCATCAGAACGGTGAAGAGGATCGGCGCACCGAGAAGAAACGCCGCCGATTTCCAATCGCGCAGAATTTGGGTAACATCCTTCGCAGTCACATCGAGTAATCGCATGGCATTGCCTCCCGCGCTTCTATCCGGCGAACCGCCGGTTGAAATTATGGACTCCCACCCCGAAGAGGATCAGGCTGACGGCCATCATGGCGGCCAGGGTGATCCAGACCGGCTGTCCGCCCATGGATTCCTGCCAGATGCGGACCGCCCAGCCATGGGGAGAAACAAGCGAAACGACGTCGGCATACGACGACAGCTCTTCCAATCCGGGGACCAACTGGGCGAACAGGCGGCTGATTCCGATCCAGCCGATCAGATTGACCACTACGCCGTACACCATCCCGGCTTGTTTCGTACTCTTCAGAAACGACGTCAGGAAGAGGGCGAACGAGGCGCTGAGCACCGCCGTGGCGGCCGCCGCCGAGGCGACGGAGGCCAAATCCCCCCAGCGGATCCCGAACGCCAGGGCGGAAACCGCCAAGAGGACAAACAGCTGGATCGACAGGATCAGGAGAACGGAAAGCATTTTCCCGCCCAGGATCGCCGAACGCCGCCCGGGCGTGGTGAAGAGGCGCGGAAGGGTGCCATCCTCCTGCTCCTGAAGGATGGATTGCGCCGCCGACGCGCCGGTGAAGAAGCAAAAAAAGATCATCATCATGACCATGATCGTCGAAATCATCTGCGTCAGGAGGTCGCCTTGTGCCTGTTTCGCGCCGGCGACGGATTGCACCTCAAGCCAAGCCTCCCCCAAGCCGGCGCCCGCCTCCGCCTGCACCCAAGCCGCGTACTGCGCGCCGATCCGGGACGCCGTCCGGTCATCGAGTGGAATCGAGCGGGCGGCGAGGGCCTTGCCGGAAGCCGCTACGGCCACCCGCCCGCCCGCGATTCCATCCAGCACCTGGGCGACGACCAACCGGACGATCGCCGAGCCGACCGTCTGCGCCGGATCCTGGTACAGCTCGACCGCGGCCGCCTGTTTTGCATACTGCACCGCGGCCGAGAAACCCGCGGGGATGATGACCGCGGCCGACGCCTCGCCCCGATCGACCGCGGCCCGCGCCGCCGCCGGATCGGGCTCGCGCGCGGCGTCCCAGACGGCGGCAAGATCATCCCCGGCCAGCAGGCCTTCAAGCAGGGTCGCGGTTTCGCCGGCCGGATCCAGGTTGACCACCAGCACCCGGGGCTTGGGTACGGCGGCGCTTTCGTCTCCGAAGGAGACCCCGCCGAAGGCCGCATAAAACACCCCGGCGGTCAACAGCGGAATAACCAGCGCAAACACCAGCAGGAAGACGGACCGCGCCGCCCGCCGGATGTCTTTCCAGGCAACAATCCAAAGAGTTCCCATGGTTCCGCCTTTCATTCGCGAAGCGCTCTTCCCGTCAGGTGCAGGAAGACCGCCTCCAGATTCGGCTCGCGGATTTCCAGCGAGGTGATGCGCGCGCCGCGCGCGGCGGCGCTTTCGAACAACCGCGGCAGAACCGCGTGGCTGTCGGCGGCCAGGACGGTGATGCGCCCGTCATCCGCCGACGCGCCGCGGACGCCTTCGATCGAGCGCCACAGCTCGAGCACGCGCGCGGATTCGGCGTTCACCGCCAACTCGATCCGTGTATCCTGGCCGACCAGCTTCACCAGGTCCGCGTTCGTCCCGCTGGCGATGATCCGCCCCTGGTCCATGATCGCGATCCGGTCGGAAAGTTCCTCCGCCTCTTCCATATAATGGGTGGTATAGAGGACGGTCATCCCCCGTCCGCGCAGTTGCTTCACGGCGTCGAGAATGTGGCGCCGGCTTTGCGGGTCGATCCCGACAGTCGGTTCGTCCATGATGACGATCGGCGGCTGGTGCAGCAGCGCCACGCCGATGTTGACCCGCCGCTTCATCCCGCCCGAGAAGGATCCCACCCGCCCCTTCTGGCGCTCCTCCAGTCCGATGATCCCGAGGATCTCATCGATCCGGCGGTTCAGCTGTTTTCCGCGCAGGTTATACATCTTCCCCCAGAACGAGAGGTTCTCGCGCGCCGAAAGGTCCATGTAGAGCGCGACCTCCTGGGGGACGACGCCGAGGACCGCCCGAGCCTGCGCCGACCGGCTGCGGATGGAATTTCCCAGCAGTGCGGCGTCGCCCGAATCCGGGCGCAGCAGGCCGGCGAGCATCGAGATGGTGGTGGTCTTGCCGGCGCCGTTCGGGCCGAGCAGGCTGAAAATTTCGCCGCGCCCCGCCGAAAAACTCACTCCGTCCACGGCATGGACGGAGCCGAACGACTTCCGCAACTCCTGAACGAGTATGGTTTGCTCCATGATCACCCCTCTTTGCCGCTGTCGAGTGCGTCGAGGGCGAGCGTGAAGAGCCCGATCCCGAGGATGACGACGATCGTCTCGGCCGGCGCGGCGGACAAGGAGCCGAGCACCACCGCGGCGACGGCCATCGCAATCGCCACGCCCCGCAGGGCTAGGGAAACGATTTGGGAGAAGTTAATCGACTTGGACATTTTTTCCTCCGTAAGATGGGGCCAGCATACCCCGCCGCGCCGCCTCCCGCATCGCCCGCCGGGCGCGCCTGCGGCTGCCCGTTCGGACACTGTCCCAAAGGACAATGGGAACGGGTCGCGCGCGGAGTACAATACGTCCATGAAAAGGATCCACACCTTCGCCGCGCGCCTGCAATCGCTGTGGGGGCCCCATTCCGAATGGCCGTTCATGTTGTTCCTGACATTCGTGTTCATCTTCATCTATGTCTGGACGGTCATCTCGTCTTCACGCCTATGCGACCCCGTCGTGCTGACAGCCTTTACCGTCCTCTTCATCGCCCATCTATTCCTTCATTGGATCAGCATCTGGTGGCTGAAAAAGAACTGGAGCGTCTGGGCCTACATTGCGATCCAGGCGGCGATCGTTTTCACCCTGGTCTCCTTCGCCGGAGAGCTCGGGGCGCTGGTCGGGCTGTATCTCGGATTGATCGGCGAAGCCGCGGGGATGTTCACCGGCGCCTGGTGGAAAAATGTCATCATCATCCTATGCATCCTCGCGCTTTCCGTTGTGAGCTTTTTTTGGGTGCTGCCGCAGGGGGATATCTTCTGGTGGACGCTCGCCATTCTCCCGATGACGGCCTTCGTCATCATCTACGTGGTGCTTTACAGCCGCCAGGCCGACGCGCGCATCAAAGCCCAGGAGCTGCTCGTCGAGTTGGAGGCCGCCAACCGCCGCCTGACGGAGTACGCCGATGAAATCGAAGACCTGACCTTGGCGAACGAACGCCAGCGCATGGCGCGCGAATTGCACGACACGCTGGCCCAGGGACTGGCCGGATTGATTCTCCAATTGGAAGCCGCGGATTCGCACCTGGGCGGCGGCCGGGCCGCCCGGGCGCAGGGAATCGTCCAGCAGGCGATGACCCGCGCCCGCGCCACGCTGGCCGAAGCCCGCCGGGCGATCGACGGATTGCGCGCCGATCCGCCGGGCGGCCTGGAAGAGGCCGTGCGAACCGAGATCGGGCATTTCACGTCCGCCTCGGGCCTGCCTTGCGCGCTCGAGTTTTCGATCACCGGAAAGATCCCCGAGGAAACCGCGGAGCTTGTCCTGCGGACGGTCTCCGAGGGCCTGACCAACATCGCCCGGCACGCGCAAGCCCGCCGGGCGTCGGTCTGCCTGCGGGGCGGCGCGGATTCGCTTTCCCTGGAAGTCGTGGACGACGGCATCGGGTTCAACGCCGCAGCCGAGGAAGACCGCGCCGGCCACTACGGATTGATCGGTTTGCGGGAACGGGTCCGGATTGCCGGAGGAACACTGCAAATCCTCAGCGCGGAAGGACAAGGCACATCGATCGCCATCCGCATCCCCATCCCCGGAGAGTGATTCCCTTTGCGTCCGGGCTCCCTGCACATCAAACCAAACGCCTCATCGAAAACGGCCGGGCCAACTCGAATGGGTTGGCTCCGGGCGGAACCGTTCTGCCACCCTCCCGCAGCCAATAACCGCAAGAAGAATAAAGAATGCGGGGCAATTTCGCTCCGTCTAAAGGGAATCCGTCTACCCCCGCCCCGGCCGACGGGCTCGCCAGTCCTGGCTCGACCAATTTTTTAAGCCCGTGAAAATCCGTGGCTTAGCGAGCGCTCCCCCGAGCGCCAAGCATCAGCGGCATCATGATGCGAAGCATTTCCGGAGGGGGGGAAAGCGAAGCATCTGCGGCGATCCGCTTGGATCCTTCACTCCGCTAAGGATGACGCCTCCCGCTATCCCATCCTGTGAAATAGCCGGCCGCGGAGCAGTACTTCCGGAGGCCCGCCGGATCCGCAACAATTCGCCCGAGGTGGGTATAATTCCTTCCAACCCGAACCCTGGAGTTTTTTTTTATGAGCACCGCACCCGCCGAAGAACAACCGCAAGCCGCAAAACCATCCCAACCGGTATTGCTTCGCTTCTTCTTCTCCCTTGCTTGGGGATCCCTGGCGATCGTGCTGGGAGCCGCAGCCTGGGGATTGCTTGCTTACTTCACAAACTCCGTTTACTCCTTCATCGCCATCATCCTCGGGTTGGCGGTCGCCGCGGCGATCGTCCTGCCCCTCAGCCCGATCCACAAAGCCGTCGCCCTGCTTTTCCTCCCGGCGGCCGTCGGAGGCACTCTGCTCAGCATTCTGCTGGGGGAAACGCTTTTCCAAATCCTGGTCATGATGCGGGAATACCAGGCGTCGTTCCCGGAAGCCCTCGGAGCCGCGGTGGACGGATTTCAGGAAATCCTCGCCTTGAAGGACACCCTGGTCAGCCTCGGCTTCGGATTGATCGGGGCGCTGATCGGTTTCTTTGCCACCTGGAAGGATCTGTAGGCGGAATCCATCCGGCCATTGCCTGCAAATGATGAAAAACCAGGCGCCGCAAAACGGCGCCTGGTTTTTTTTCATGTCCATCCCGCACTACATCCCGGCCCCCTTGCGCCTTCCCCCTTTGCCCGACCCGTTCTTCGTTCTATTCGCAAAACCTGTCATCGCCGAAATAGTCCTCCCGAGCTCCCCGAGCCAAGTGGGCACGCGCGGAATCCAGTACAACCGGCGAAGTCGATTCGCTCAGCACGGCTGGCGTTTTCTATAGTTTGCCGCGTCTCGAAAAAAAGGAACGGCAATGTGGGACAGGCAGCGGGATTTTCATTTTACTGCGTCCCTTCCCATGCCACGTACAGGTCGTACATCTCGGGAAGGGTCTTCCACTGCACCCTGCCGTCGTCGACGTACGGCTTCACCCGGCGCAGGAAATCCTCGAGCAGCGACTCGTCCCGCTCCGCCCCGATGCTCCAAGAAATGTAATAGGTATTCACCAAACCCGCTTCCACGTAGGAGAGGGCCTGTTCCAATTCGGCGATCAAGGCATCCACGTCCGCCGGTTCGAATTCGCACTTGGTGTAGGAATCGCCGGATCCCGATTCCTCCGCGGCGCAGGTCAGGCTGCCGCCCGAGGGCAGAATCACCAGCCGGCCTTTCGGATCAGGCAGGATCCAATCCTCGCCGCTGTTCATCCGCCACGGGTGCAGCCGCCCGGCGAAATCGAAGGGATAGGCCTGGTGGCACGCGCCCGGCCCGGCGCAATCGGCGAACCCCGCCGGGCGGAGATCTTCGCGCAGCGACATCAACGCGTAGGCCACGGTGCCGGAGGCGAACGAATAGCCGGCGTCCGCGGCGGCGGTCACCCAATCGCAGGCAGAGACGATCCCTGAGGCGTGCCGGACCCGCACCCCGAGGGATTCGAGCGTCTGCTTGCGTTCGCGCAGCAAGGGCGCGAACGCCGCGCAGTCCATGTCCTTCTCTCCGCCGATGTCGGCGTGCACGCCGATTCCGTGGCCGCGGTCCTCCATTTCCTTAAGCACGTTTTCCCCCCACCGGATGCAGCCGTCGGTGAACTCCTTGCTTTCGAGGGTCAAACGCGCGCCGTAGGTTTCGAAGAGCGAGGCGTAGCGGCGGACCAGTTCGGCGTGGCGCTCAAAGACCTCCTCCTTGCCGGCGTCGTCCCAACCCTCCAGATGGACCATGACCCCGTAATATAAAACCGCTTCCGCGCCGGCCGCGGGTCCGGCGCAATCGGCGGGGCACACGGTTGCGTTCTCCGGACCGTTGCACACTCCATCTCCGCAACTCCCCTTTTGCGTGTTGGGTTTCGTCGCCGAAGGAGTGGGCTCCGCGGGCGCGGCGAGGTTACAAGCCGCAGCGGTCGAGAAAATCAGGATCCACGCAATCCGCTTGACATCAAACATGGCGCCCTCCAGAGGAAACAGCTTGCGCAAACGAAAAGCTTTCTTTTTATACCCCCAGCCGCCGTGGAGCCGATGTAAAGCGGCAGTTAATCCTTGGAGAATCCCGTGAACTCCGCGGGAAATATGGCGTGATATGGTATCCTTCAACCGATGGAATTGGTATTTTCCGCGTAATCCGTTATCATCCTTAAAATCCGTGTTTTCAGAAAGAGGGATTGCGTTTTTCCTATGGATTCCGCCCACACCCTTGCCCGCCGCCTGATCGAAAACGTCACCCGCGTCATCTTCGGCAAAGACGACGTGGTGGAACTGGCCGTCGCCGGATTGCTCGCCCAGGGTCACCTGCTGATCGAGGACGTCCCCGGGGTGGGCAAAACCGTGCTGGCCAAAAGCATCGCCCGCTCCCTGGGTTGCAGCTTCAACCGCCTGCAGTTCACCCCCGACATGCTGCCCAGCGACGTTACCGGGGTTTCGATCTGGAACCCGCAAACGCGCGAATTCGAATTCCGGCCCGGGCCGCTGATGGCGGAAATCGTCCTGGCCGACGAGATCAACCGGGCCACGCCGAAAACCCAGGCGGCGCTGTTGGAGGCGATGGAGGAGCGCCAGTTGACGGTCGATGGCGTGACCCACGCCTTGCCGCCGCTGTTCCAGGTGCTCGCGACCCAAAATCCGATCGAGCACGAAGGCACCTACCCCCTGCCCGAAGCGCAGATGGACCGGTTCCTGATGCGGATCACCGTCGGCTATCCGCCGGCGGCGGAAGAAGAGCGGGTGGTGGAAAGCCAGCAGATCAAACACCCGATCGAAGACCTTGCGGCGGTCGCCGGCGCGCAAGACGTCCTCGAAGCCCAGAAGGAAGTCCGCGGTGTGCATATCGAACGCGGGGTGAGGCAATACATCGTGGACCTGGTCTCGCGGACCCGGACCCTATCCGACGTGCACCTGGGGGCCAGCCCGCGCGGCAGCCTGGGCCTGGCACGCGCCGCGCAGGCGCGGGCCATCCTCGCCGGGCGGGACTACGTCGCTCCCGACGACGTCAAGGCGGTCGCCGCCCCGGTCCTGGCTCACCGCCTGCTGCTGTCCCCGTCGGCGCGGTTGAAAGGCGTCACCCCGAAGTCGCTGATCGAAGGGATCATCGAAAACACGATGGTGCCGGGAAACATCTGATCCGCGTCCGCCGGTTTTCCGGATCGCCTCCGCCGCGCAATACCCCTATCACATCCCTGCGTTCTCCGTACGGATTCCGGGCAGGCTGCGAAACCGTGGTACAGTCGCCGCCATGATGAAAAAACTCCTCCTTATCGCCTTCGTCCTTTTTCCCGCCGGATGCGTCCCGCAACCCGAAACGGCGGCGCCGCCCTCTCCAATCGCGCCCTCCGCCGTCGGCCCCGAAAGCGATTTCGCGCAGATCGACCTCGGCGAGGGCCTGTACGTGCGGCAGATCCGTCCGGACGCGTTCGTGGTCACGCATTCCTTTCCGTGGCCGGCCAATTCGCTGATCGCCGAAATGGAGAATTCGGATTTGGTGCTGGCGGGCACCCCGTACACCCCCGAGGCGATGGAGGCCGTGCTGAAATGGATCCGCGGGAAATTCGGGGGGCGCAATATCGTCGCGGTCAATCCGGGCTACCACGTCGACAACCTCGGCGGCAACGGGGCGCTGATCGCGGCCGGAATTCCGGTCTACGGATCCGGCCTCACCGCCGAACTGCTTGCCGACCGGGGGGAACAAACCCGGAAATACCTTTTGGAGATGCTCGCGGGGCCGGCGGATGCACGCTTCCGCCAAGCCCATGCGGAGATTCCCTACCTGCCGCCGGACCATCTGTTTTCCGCGGAGGATGGGTTGACGCTCTCGTTCGGAGAGGAGCAGGTGCAGGCTTATTGGCCGGGGCCGACCCAGGCGCCGGATAAATTGGCGGTGTATTTCCCCGGGAAGCGGATCCTGTTCGGAAGCTGCATGGTGCTGGGAGGCCACCAGGTGGGCAATACCCGCGAAGCCGATATGGAGAATTGGCCGAAAGCCATCGAGGCCTTAAAACGCTTTGGCGCCGATTTCGTCGTTCCCGGGCATGGCAGCCGGTTGGACCCGGGTTTGCTCGATCATACGATCGCCTTGCTGGACGCGGCCGCAGAGTAGCCGGGCATTGAAAAAGGGCGGTTGAACCCACTCCGGTAAACTCACCCAGCGGGGTCAACCGCCCCTGATTCCATTTTCCTTACACTGCCGGGACCGACCGCCCCCCAAACCCCGCGCCGCGGCCAGCCGAAGGGCTTCCCTCGCGAATCCCGCTTCCGCCGTCAGCCTCGCCCCGCTTTGCTATCTTCACGATCCCTTCTTCTTGGTTTTCCCCATCATTCGCGCCACACCGAACGCCATTAGGCAAAGGCCCACGATTAAAAATACGGACAGGTCGGAAGAAAGGCCGACCGCCAGAAATGCGATTCCGCCGCCAAGCAAGGCCAAGTTTATTGCAAGGGTTTTTTCTTCATCCTTATTCAGCATGCGCCATCCTCCATTTTTCCTGCATCCGACGGTTTGCGGGCGGCTCGCCCGTCCAGCTGCGCACGGCCGGGGCCGGCAACCACGGGGAGGCCGCTTCCCGGCCGCCGGGCATCACCCCCGCTCGGAAAAAAGAAAATCGTTAGTCCGGCCGCGCCCGCCAGCAAGGGGACAAGACTGCCCCAGGAATCCAAACCAAGGAAAAAATTTCCGAGATTCTAGGCGAAACGGCCTTCCACAAGCTGTTGCCAGCAATAGCTGTAGATGTTGGAATATTCAAAAAGCCCAGCCTTCGGATTCTCAATACCATCGTCTCCGGCACGCTGATGGTCCTAGCCGCGGCGATCAGCATCTGCTCCACGGACACGGCGCATAATCCCGCGAACACTCCGTCGAGCCGTCGGGGAATCAACGACAACGGGATGCAGAAAAAGGGAAGGATCGGAATGAGGTGGCGCACGCCCACCGCCCAACCGCCCCACCACATGTAATACCCCGAGAAGACGGCGATGTACGCGCAGATGACGCAAACCGCCAAGATCAGTTCGGCCCGACGGGGATGCTTCCGAAGCAGAAATCCGGCTCCGACGACGGACAACAGCAGAACCGGCGATTGCCAGAACAATCCCACGGTCGGATGAAAGGTCATGTAGAACATCGTTTCCGCATCGGGCCAACGGATGCCCATCAGGCCCTGCCGCATTCCCGATACAAAAACCGGGTTGCTTTCGTACCCGTAACCGATCGACAGAAAATCTCCGAAACACAAGCGGTTGTACATCGCTTGAAGGAAAATGGGCAGCAATCCGCCCAGCACGGGCAGGACCATCATCCGCCAACGGCGGGGACCGTAACGGCCCGCAATGACAAACCCATAATAGCCCGCCAAAGCCAGAACGATCACCGCAGTCGGATACTCGCTGATCAACGCCCAGCCCAGCAGCAAACCGATCAGAAATACATATCCGTTTGCCGGCGTCCCGGGGTCCTCCTTCATGCGGTACATCAGGAAGAAGGCGAAAAAGCACAGGGACGCGGCGAATTGGTGGCTGTAGAAGACGACGCCGTACGGCAGGCCCAGGGTGCCCAAGCCGATCGCCATGGCGACCCCAAAAGCCCGCCAACGGCTCTGCGACCAATGCCTGCTCAGCAGGAACATGACGCTTCCGGCCGCGGCGGAGGGAATCCCGACGACGAGAAACGTCAAGATCCATTTGGCGAAGTACAGGCTCGGATGATGAAACAACCGGTACATTCCATACAGCGGAACATACAGGAATCCTCCGACCAGCGACGGACCGATGGCCTTGTCCGAATAATAATGTCCGTCGTGATAGGCTTTCTCGGTGGTCTGCGTGCCGTCCCGGTCGTGAAAGGAATCGATGGCGAGGCGGCCTTCCTGCACCGCGGCGAAGATCAGGTTAAAGCGTGAATTTCCGTTCGCCCCGGGGTTTTGAAAGAAATACGCGTAAACCAAAGCCAGGAGGAGGAAAACGATCAGGGCGTCTTTGGCATAATTGCGCATCATTCGCCGGAATCCTTTATCCCGAAGCCGCAATCATGTTCCATCCGCCGACAGCCAATCCGCCGGCGACCCCGTCGCCGATAAAAAAGGTTGTCGCGGTCTCTGCGACGGGGATCTTCGTCGACTCCGGATCCCTGGGTAAGCCTGCGCAGACCGCCTGGCAGGTCAGCGCTTCGCCGATGTATTCCCGCCATTCCGCACGGGTCAGGTTGCGCGGCAAACAGGAACAGGCGTTGGCGATCACGCCATCGCGCCGCCGCATCCAGATCCAAACCGCTCCGTCGATGCTGCCGGAGACGATATACCGTCCGTCCGGGCTGAAGGCGACCGACATCACCTCATCGCCGCAAATCACCTTCGCGATTTCCTAGTCTGCGGCGGTCTGCCACACAATCACAACGCTGTCCAGGCCTCCCGAGGCGGTATACCGGCCGTCCGGGCTGAAGGCCGCCGAGTTCACGCCCCCGACGTGCCCGCGGAAGGTGAGTGACCGCGCCGTAAAGCCGCCGTCCAGCAGAATTTCGGCGGCCGTACTTGAAGGTGACCGCTTCATGGATTGGACCGCCAGCAAAACCGCCAGTCCCGGCGGGGAACCCGGCGCGGACCGGAGGGATTGAGCCCGCTCCGCCAATTCCTGCGCCAGGGCGGCTTGCCTTTGATCCCAGGATTGCCTTTCCGAAAAAACGGCCGCCGATCCCGCCCACGGCGCCGACCACGACCGCGGCGAGGACGATCAAGCGCCGTCGAGGATTCCTCCTTCGTTCGCGCATCGGCTGTCGGCTGTCCATTCTCCTCCCGGGACGTGAAGCCATTTCTTTTTCTAAAAATCAATCCGCCGTCGATTGGGTTTCCGTCCTCAACCGCGTCGGGGCGGAACGGGTTTTTTATATCGGGCGGCAAGTCCGATGAAGATCATTATACTCGCGCGAAAAGGCATCAACGGAATTGTATTGCGTCCGATAATTATCGATCCGGGAAATCCGCGCGCCAAGAGCCGCGGATGGAAATTGCAAGAAACCAAAATGGCGACCGCCGCAAGCGACCCGCGGAAAGCGGAGATTCCCGCACGCGTCACGTCGCGGTTTTTTCCACGCTTCCATACTTGAGGATGCGCATCGGAATTGGCAGTAGGCGCATCCTTCCACGGGACAGTATCCCGACCGGACGGGCGGTCAAACCACCATGGCGCCGTCCGCCCAAGATCCGCCGTTCAGCGCTCATCCCGACCGGGTCGAAGGTCCGATCGGGTTAATCCACTCGATTGGCTCCCGATAATGATACGGATCGAATCCATCGTTCGCCTATTCCCACACATTTCCCGCCTTATCCAATGCGCCATACGGGGATGCCCGCCGAGGATGCGAACCCGTACCCGTCGTCGATTTGCACATCCGTCCAATCCAGGTTGATGTTCGCGTCGGTGAAATTCGCCTAATCGCCGTCCGGGGGTTGATTCCCCGGGGGCAGCCGCGCCCATCCGTTCCGCGGACAGCTTTTTCCCATTCCACCTCGCCGGGAAGCCGCCGGCCCGCCCATCGGCAATAAGGCGCCGCATCGTTCCAGTCACAATCCGCCGCCGGATGGTTTTCCAATCCCCGCCAATCCGCCCCGATCGGTTTATTCCCCGCGGCGGACCCGGCCTCGTAGATATAACTCCACCCGCTCCGTCCGGCATCCGTCTCCTATCCGCTCCCCGGGACGGATGTTTCGAATTGCGCATTGGCCGCTTCCATCCGATCGAGCCGGAAAGCGTCCAGCCCAACTTTGCGGGACGGCGCCTCACAATCCGGCCCGCCATCCGAGTCCATCCGGTAACATCTTTCCGGAACAAGGAGCATATCCATACCGTCCTTCGCCGATTTTCGCGCGGCTTCCGCGGCCGTTTCGGCGCTGTCCATGCGTCCGGAAACCGCATTCCCGGCTTGGGGAACACCGGATGGTTCCGTCGATCCGCCGCGGCAACCCGGCAAAAAAAGGACGGCCGCGAAGATCAAGGATTACTTTTCCATAATTGTTCATTTCAATTTGGGAACGACACTCGACGGCCAGACCGGCCGCGCTCCGCCGGCGGCGCAAAAGAAGGGGAAACCTTCGGGCACAGCCGATCCGCCGCTCCTTGACTCCGCCTTTCGCATCCGTATAATCCCTCCCAGACGAGCGCGAAAATCGCGGTCCCGCGATTCCCCCCCCAGCGAACTGCCGGACGGTGCAAGGCAGAGGGCACTCGGAGCCGTGTCCGCTTCGCCGATCGCAAGATCCGTCGCCCGCGGGGAGCGTTCTCCGAAGCGGGCCGGGCCGGCCCGATAGCGCCGAACCGAGAGTCCCGGCCGCGGCCGGGGCTGAAAGCAGGTGGCACCACGAGAACCCCTCGTCCTGCGGAAGCCGAAACCCGCGCGCCCGGGAGGCGCAGGCAACCGGCTGCGGGAGAGGGATTCTTCTTTTAATAACCGGAGACCGCCATGCTTGACATCAATTACGTCCGCTCCCACCCCGAGGAAATCCGTGAAATGCTGCGGCGCCGCAACACCGAGGCGCCGCTCGAAACCGTGCTTGCGGCCGACGACCGACGGCGGGCTCTGCTGGCCGAAGCGGAAACGCTGAAAGCCCGGCGCAACGCCGCCAGCAAGGAGATCGGCCGGCAGAAGGATTCCGCCGACCGCGAGGCGAAGATCGCCGAAATGAAGCGGGTCGGGGATAGGATCGCGGGGCTGGATGAGGAGGTCCGCCGAACCGAGGAAGAACTGCAACGCGCGCTGTCGGCCGTCCCCAACCTGCCCGATCCGCGCACACCCGTCGGCCGCGACGAAAACGAGAACGTCGTCCTGCGCGCTTCGGGCGAACCGAGACCGCTCCCCTTCGAACCCAAAGCGCATTGGGACCTCGGCCCGGCGCTGGGAATCCTGAATTTCGAGCAGGGTGCACGGATGACCGGATCGCGGTTTTACGTCCTCCACGGCGCAGGAGCCCTTCTGCAGCGGGCGTTGATCTCCTGGATGGTTGACCTGCACATCCGCCAGGGGTACCGCGAGGTGTACCCGCCCTACCTCGTGCGCGAGGAGGCGCTCTACAACGCCGGCCAACTGCCGAAGTTCGCCGACAACCTCTACCACGACTCGGAGGAGGACCTGTGGATGGTCCCCACCGCCGAAGTGCCGCTGACCAATTTGCACGCCGGAGAGATTCTCGAGGCTGGCCGGCTTCCGCTGCGCTACACCGCTTACACCGCCTGCTTCCGCCGCGAGAAGATGGCCGCCGGAAGGGACGTACGCGGAATCAAACGCGGCCACCAGTTCGACAAGGTGGAGATGTATGAATTCGCGCGTCCGGAGGAGGCCGACGCGGAACTGGAGAGGATGCTGGCGGACGCGGAGGCGGCCTGCCGGGGGCTGGGACTCACCTACCGGGTGAAGCAGTTATGCACCGGGGACCTGGGGTTCTGCGCCGCGCGCACCTACGACCTGGAAGTGTGGTCGCCGGGGGTGGCGGAATGGCTCGAAGTCTCCTCGGTCAGCCACTGCGGGGATTTTCAAGCGCGCCGGGCCGGAATCCGCTACCGTCCGGAAAAAGGCGCCAAGCCCGAGTTCGTCCACACCTTTAACGGATCGGGGCTGGCCCTGCCGCGGACGATGATCGCGGTGATGGAAAATTATCAGACGGCGGCCGGGGGGATCGCGGTTCCGGAGGTCCTGCGGCCGTGGATGGGCGGGATCGAGATCATCAGGAAGATGTAAACTCCTTCCCGCGGCGCCCCATTTGCCGTCGGCGAATGGGGAACGCTGCCTTGCGGGGGCCGCAAGGGGCAGGCGGGCGGACGGAAAAAAAAGGAGCGGCTGTTGCATGCCGCTCCGTTTTTTTAATCCGCGGGAAAACCCTACGGTTTAGCGAGAACGAAATTGTCGAAGATCACGGTGACAGGCACGTCCTCGTAGGAGCCGGCGATCAAGCCAACCGCCCCGCTGGCGAAATCCTCATCCTCCACCGAGAACAGCTCGATCCCGTTGACGACCAGAGTCAACTGATTGCCGGCGCAGACCGCCTGCAGGTGGTTGTCCGCCGCTCCCTGCCGGATCACGCCGTCGGTATCCTTGAGCATATCCTCGGTCCCGAGGAGGATATCCTCGCCGTCTTTGAATTTTCCGATGGCGTAGTATCCGTCGCTGGCGATGATGAAGTAGTAGAAATTGTCGGAATCCTGGATCCGGCACAACACCCCCGCATCGTGCAGGACTTCGTCGGAGGCCATGATGTCGACGTCGACCTGGACGTCGGCCAAATCGGCCGGGTCATCGAGATCCTCGAACAGATAGGTCAGGGTCTCTTCGACGGTGATGACGTAGGCGCCGTCCGTGTAGCTGGAGGTTCCGTACTCGTCCGAGAGCGAACCCCAGCCGCTGGCGGAGCTGGAGAAATCATCCTCGAAGATCACGTTGCTTTGGGTCGCCGTGGGTTCCGGCTCCGGCGTCTCGGCCTTTTCCGTCTTGGCCGGCGCGGCGGTGCTTTCCGCCGACGTCATGGTGCAGGCAAACAGGAAAACGACGGCTGGAAGGATCCAGCCCAACGGGCGTAATTTTGCCTTCATCTCTCTCTCCTTTGGGTGGTTTGGGGGATGGCGCCTCGCATCCGGCCTTGCCCATCACCGAGGTTTTCGGGAATTATACGGCAGACTCCCCGCATTCTTGGAAAAAATCTCCGCCGCCATTTGTCCTATGCCCGCATCCCTCCGCCGCCGAAAACGCCGGGAGGAAACCGGTTCCGACGGAAAACCCGATTCGATAAAAAACGCAAAGCGGCCGGATTCGGCCGCTTTATGGCTTGATTTCCGGCTTCCGCACGGAGGCTACGGGCAGACCGTGATCAGGCCGAAGATCATGTCGAAGGGGGAAGTGCAATACAAGTTCATCGCATCGAACAGGTATGCGCCGGCGGAGCACAGACAACAAAGCGCCACCAGCACACCGACGACGATCCAAATACGGTTCGAGCCGCCCTTCTTGGCGGGCGCTTGTTGGACGGGCGCGGCATACTGGGGCGGAGGGGCGTATTGCGGCGGCGGAGGCGGCGCCGGACGCGGCGCGGGCTGGCGGCCCGAAGCGGCGACCGTCGCGGCGACCCCTTCGCCCTGGAACACCACCACCACGTTTTCCCCCAACCCGATTTCATCCCCGGGGGAGAGGGAGCGCGGAGAGGTGATCCGCTGGCGGTTGATGAACGTGCCGTTGGTCGAACCCAGGTCCTCCAGCACGTAGGCTCCGCCGCGGCGGGAAATCCGGGCGTGGTTGCGCGAGAGCTCGGATTCCTGAATCACGATGTCGTTGCTCGCCTCGCGGCCGATGCTCATCGAATCCATCGTCAGTTCGAATACCTTTCCGGGATTCGGCCCGACGCTCATGACCAAGCGGTATTGTTCGGACATGTTCTCCTCCTGGATTCGGGGATGCTAGGAGTCTACCCTTACTAAGAAAGGAAGTCAAATTCCAGGGCACCGGCCTCCCCCAAGTCCGCCCGGATAAATTCTCCGTTAATCCCGGTGCGGATTCTTCCCCCAAGCGGGATTCCGCGCCCGAATCCGCGCACGCGCCTTTCCTTTTTCCACCGCTGTCTATACAATATTGGCGCGGTTCACGCCCGCGGCAATGGACGCCGCGCCGCAGGCTTCGATCCGCACGGAGGGAGCCCCTTCCCGAATCGAGAAGCCGGATGTCGGCCGGGGGCCGGTCGAGCCGGCGCGTTCCCCGGCGCTCGCGCGGCGGATGCGGACGCCTCGGATATGGGACTCATCCCCCGGCAGCCCGGACCCTCCGCCGTTTTTTCCCGGAAGGATTCCCGACAGAAAACCACTTTCAGAGGACGGCAAGATGAATAATGCGACTTCATCCCAGGAACCACCCGCCTCCGCCTTGCGCGGGATCGCCTCTGTGATCGCCCTGGCGCTGCTATGCGTGGCGTTGTTGTTGGTGTATACCTACCCTGCCGATCCCACCCCGGAAATCCCCGTGGCGGCGGGCTTCGCCGCGGCCGGGATCGCGCTTTTCCTGGCGGCCCGGACGATGAAAACCACCCCTGCGGAGGCCGCGCTCAACGCCAAGATCCGTCTGACCCGCCGCGGCGCGTGGACCGCGGCCGCGGTGCTGATGAGCATCATGACCGCCGTGATGATGCTGGCCTTCATGAGATTCGACCGCCAAAATTATCTCCCGGTGATCGGCATGTGGTTCGGCGCCATGGCCTGCTATCTGGCCGCCTTTTCCGCCGCCCCGCCGCTGCGGGAGGACATCCGGCGCTGGCTGCGGGGCCATTGGAAGGAGTGCCTGGCGGTGGCGGCCATAACCGCGCTGGGGGCGGGGCTGCGGTTCCACAAACTCGGCGACCTTCCCCGCGTGATCAACGGCGACGAAGGATGGATCGGAAACGTCGCCCTCTCCACCATCTCGCCGCCGCTCGCCAATCCGTTCGCGCTGTGGGAGAATTTCGGCGGCCTGCACCTGCAGATCATCAATTTGGCGTTCGTCTTTCTGGGCGTCAGCACCTTCTCCCTGCGGCTGATTCCGGCCGTCGCCGGAACCCTCGCCATCCCCGCGACCTACCTCCTCGCGCGGCAGGTCGCCGACAAGCGCGTGGCGCTGTTCACCGCGATCCTGCTGGCCGTCTCCCACACGCACATGAACTACAGCCGGACGGCCGCCGTCGGGTACATCCAGGATACCTGGTTCGTCCCGTTGGAGTTGTTTCTGCTGCTGAGCGGCCTGCGCCAAGGGAACCGCCTGCGCGCCGCGGCGGCGGGCGTGTTGATGGGGATCCAATTCGCCATCTACCTCACACCGCAGATCTTCTCCATGATGCTGGCCGTATTCAGCCTCCTCGTGCTTCTTCTGTTCCGGCGGCGGCTGTCCGGCGCCGGCCGGGTGTTGGCCGCCTTTTGGGGAGCCTTGGCGGTCAGCATCATCCCCCAGGCCGTGTTCGCCGCAGGCCACGCAGACGAATTCTTTAACCGCCTGAACACCGATGGCACGTTCCAATCCGGCTGGCTGTCGCTGCAAACGGCGGCGACCGGAAAGGGGGTGTCGGAAATCCTGGCCGGCCGCGTGGCGCACGCCTTCCTCACCCTCATCGCCTATCCGTCGATCGATTTCTACGGCTCGTTCATTTCCGTCCTCAGCCTCTTCACCGGCATATTCTTCCTCATCGGGCTCGCACTAGCCCTCCGGCGGACCCTGAGGCTGAATTACCTCCTGCTCAACGGATACTTCTGGGTCGGCCCGGTGGCAATCGGCCTGTTCGCCATCCCGGAATCCGCCGATTCCTACCGTATGCTGATGGTCCTTCCGGCCGCCATGCTGATGGCCGCCATTGGGCTGGATGCGGCGCTGGAAGCCATCGGGGCGGGTTGGAACAGCAACCGCAATCTCTACGTCGGAGTCGCCGCTTTCATCCTGGTCAACCTCTTCGTCTTCAACCAATGGGCGTACTTCGTCGATCACGCCGGGAAGTGCCGCTACGGCGGCGATTCGCAGACCCGCTTCGCCTCCTACCTGGGCCGATTCCTGGCCACCCTCGAGCCGCTGGATCCGGTGTACCTTCTCAGCGACACCGTCTACCGGTACGGCACGCATCTGTCGGTCGATTTTCTGAGTCAAAACAAATCCGTCACCAACGTCCCGGACGCCATCGATACCATCGACCCCATCTCCGGCGACATCCTGATCGCGAGTCCGAACCGGATTCAGGAACTCCTGGATTGGGCGCATCGGCATCCGGGAGGGGAACTCGAAGCTTTCTTCGACTGCGAAACCCTGTTTGTGTTGGTGTACCGCGTGCCCTAGGAGGTCCGGCTTCGGGATGGAGCAGAGCGAATACGGTCTGATGTTCGGCGTGGAAGACAGCCACTGGTGGTACCGCGGGATGGCGGAGATCGCCTGCGCCCTCTTGGACCGCTGGTACCCCCGCGGCGGAAGCCTGCGGATCCTCGACGCGGGATGCGGCACGGGGGCGGCGATGACCGGATTCCTCGCCCGCTACGGACGGGTGTGGGGAATCGACATCTCCGCCCAGGCCCTGCGATTCTGCCGCCGGCGCGGCGCCGCGCGGCTGGCGCGCGCAACGGTGGCAACACTCCCCTTTCCGGACGGCTTTTTCGGCCTGGCCGCCTCGTTCGACGTGCTGTACGGGGAAGCGGTGCCGTCGGATCTCGAAGCCGTCCGGGAAATCCGCCGCGTCCTCGCTCCGGGAGGGCGGCTGTTCGTCCGCCTGCCCGCCTACGGCTGGATGCGCCGCGGACACGATACGGTGATCCGCACCAAACACCGCTATACCCGCGGCGAGGTGGCAGCCCTGCTCCGCCACGGCGGCTTCCGGGTCGAGCGGACATCCTACGCCAACACCTTCCTGTTCCCCGCGGCCGTGGTCCGGAAGGCCGGCGAAGCCCTCTTCCGCGCGGCTCCCCGCTCCGACCTCTCCTGGAAGCCCGGCCCCTTCAACGCCGTTTTGGCTCGGATCCTTTCCGCGGAGGCGGGTTGGATCGCCCGGACGGGCCTGCCGTTCGGCTTGAGCGTCATCGGCGCGGGCAGCAAGCCATGAGCGGCGCCCCCTCCGCCCCCGGACGAAAGCTCGGCGGCATCTCGGCGGTGCTCCCCGCCATGAACGACGGCGGAACGATCGCCAGCATGGTGCTGGCGGCGCGCGCCGCGCTGCGCCGGACGGCGTCCGACTACGAGATCATCGTCGTCGACAACGGCAGCCGGGATTACAGCGGCGCGGTGCTGGCCGAGCTGGCCAGCCTGCTTCCCGAACTGCGCGTGCTCTCCCACGAAGAATCGCTCGGATACGGCGGCGCGCTGCGCGCCGGCTTCTCCGCCGCCTCCAAGGAGTGGATCTTCTACACCGACAGCGACGCCCAATACGATCCGCTCGAGCTCGGGAGACTGGCGGAGGCCGCCGAGGGCGTGGACGCGGTCAACGGATACAAAATCGCCCGGCAGGATCCGTGGTACCGCACGCTTCTGGGGCGGACGTACCATCACACCGCGCGGCTGCTGTTCGGGTTCCGCCTGCGGGACGTGGATTGCGACTTCCGGCTCTTCCGCCGCGCGCTCCTCGCCGCCGTCCCGCTCGAGAGCACGACCGGAACGATCGGCCTCGAACTCGTCAAGCGGTTCCAAGACGCCGGATACCGGTTTGCCGAAGTGCCGGTCAGCCATTATTACCGCCGCTTCGGCGATTCGCAGTTCTTCCGCCCCGCCCGCCTGTGGCGGACGGCGAAAGCCTTCGCGGCGCTGTGGGTCCGGTTGGTCCTGCGCAAGGGCCGGAGATGAACATGCCGTCCGTGGAGAAGGATTTCGCCGGCCGGCGGATCCTCATCACCGGCGGGCTGGGGTTCATCGGCAGCAACCTCGCGCGGCGCCTGGCCGATCTCGGAGCCGAGGTGACCCTGATGGATCCGCTGCCGGCAGGAATCGGAGGAAACCCCTTCAACATCTCCGGATACGAAGACCGATTGCGGGTCCGCCCGGTCGACATCCGGGACGGCGGCGGAGCCGCCGATTTGATCCGGGAAACGGATTGCATCTTCAACCTGGCCGGCTTGGTGGGCCATCTGGACAGCATGCGGGATCCGCTGACCGATATGGAGATCAACGTCCGCGGCCAGCTCGCCTTCCTCGAAGCGTGCCGCCGAGTCCATCCGCGGGCGAAGATCGTCTTCGCCGGCACCCGCCAGGTCTACGGTCCGCCGCGCTACCTGCCGGTGGACGAGGACCACCCGCTCCATCCGGCGGATGCGAACGCGGTCCATAAACTGGCCGCCGAACAGTACCACCTCCTGTACCGCCGCGCCTACGGTTTGCGGCCGGTCATCCTGCGCCTGAGCAACGTCTACGGGCCCCGGATGCGGGTCCGCGACAAGATGAAAACGTTCCTCGGCGCTTGGGTCCGGCAACTGATCGACGGGGAAGAGATCACCGTTTATGGAGACGGGAGTGCGGTCCGCGATCTGCTCTACGTGGACGACGCGGCCGATGCGATGCTGCTCGCCTCCCTGCACCCCGGGGCCGACGGCCGGGTGTACAACCTGGGCGGCGGCGAGCCCGTCCGCCTGCTGGACCTGGCGAAAACGATGATCGCCTGCCACGGAAGCGGCGCGTTCCGGCTTGTCCCCTATCCGGCCGAGCGGAAGAACATCGAGATCGGATCCTACGTCTCCGACCTGGTCCGGATCCGTTCGGAATTGGGCTGGAACCCGATCACGCCCCTCCCCCGAGGGCTGACCGAGACTCTGGAATATTACCGCCGCCATGGGGAGCATTATCGGTGAGGGCGCGATGATCCCGGTCGTCGCTTTGCAAAGGCAGGAGGAAGGAATCCGCGCCGAGATCGACGCGGCCTTCGCCCGGGTGAGGGAGCGGGGACAATTCATCCTCGGGCCGGAGGTGGAGGCTTTCGAAAAAGCCTTCGCCCAGTATTGTGAGGCGAAGCACGCGGTCGGCGTCGCCTCCGGAACCGAAGCCCTTCAAATCGCGTTGCTGGCGTGCGGGATCGGCCCGGGGGACGAGGTGATCACCGTGGCCCACACCGCCGCGGCGACGGTGGCCGCGGTGGAGCTGGCGGGCGCCCGGCCGGTACTGACCGACATCGACCCGGTGCGGCAAACGCTGGATCCGGCGCGGATTGAACCCGCGCTAACCCAACGCACCCGCGCCATCCTGCCCGTCCACCTCTACGGCCAGCCGGCGGACCTCAGCCCGATGCTGGACATCGCCGCGCGCCGCAATTTGGCGCTGATCGAGGATTGCGCCCAGGCCGCCGGGGCGCGCTACCGCGGGCGACGGGTCGGCGCCTGGGGAAACGCCGCCGCCTTCAGTTTCTACCCCACCAAGAACCTCGGCGCCTACGGCGACGGCGGAGCGGTCGTAACCGACGACGACGGCCTGGCCGAGCGGGCCCGCGCGATCCGTCAATACGGCTGGAACGCGGATCGGATCTGCCGCGGCAAGGGGATTAACAGCCGCCTGGACGAAATCCAAGCCGCGCTCCTTTCGGTGAAATTGGCCCGCCTCGAAGATTGGAACGCGGAACGCCGAAGACTGGCGGGCGTCTACCGCAAGGGGCTGGCCTCCGCCGGCCTACGGCTTCCGCCGGAGCCGCCGGATTCCGCGCCGGTGTATTACACCTTCACCGTCCGACATCCGCGCCGGGATTCACTGCGGGCGCACCTCGCGCGGCACGGCGTCGGGACCGCGATCCATTATCCTTGCCCGGTTCACCTCCAGCCCGGGTTTCGAAACCTCAACCTCTCCCCCGGAGATCTGCCCGAGACCGAACGCGCGGCGCAGGAAGTGCTCAGCCTGCCGATGTTTCCGGGCTTGCGGGAGGATGAGATCCGCACGGTGATCGATGCGGTCAACGGGTTTTAAAAAAGCCGTCGTTTATGGGACGGCCTCTTCAAGATGTGTCTGCCCCCTCCCCGATGAAGGTTTTTTTACTCGGCTGAAAAAAAAATTCCCTTTTCCCCCTCGTCCCACCTTCCCGTCAATGCCCCTGGCCACACCCGGGACGGGCGTTCCGGAATCCATTCTCCCAACCCCTCTCTCAAGAGGGATGGGGTCGAATAATTTCATCCATTTTTCCATCGTTGTTGGACGGGAAAGGCTCTTGAATTTGTTCCTCCGGGGACACGGATGCTCCCGGGCAGGCTTACGGAGCGACGGGAGGGCGGACGGGGAGGAGGGCTGAGCAAATGCCTATTTTCTCTGTGCGGTGTTCGCACGCCCCCGTCACGGGGAGGTTTCTTCCAATAATTTCAGAAGGTAATCGCTGTACGGATTGCGCGCCATCGCGGCCGTCAGCCGGCGGAGATCTTCGCGGCCGATAAACCGCATCCGGTAGGCGATCTCCTCGGGGCAGGAGATCATCAATCCCTGGCGCTCCTGGATGGTTTGGATGAATTTGGCGGCGTTCAACAAGTCCTCCTGGGTCCCCGCGTCCAGCCAGGCGATCCCCCGGCCGAGAACCTCCGCCTTCAACCGGCCCCGGGCCAGGTACGCCAGGTTCAGGTCGGTGATCTCCAATTCACCGCGCGCGGAAGGCTTGAGGCCGGCCGCGATCCCGGCCGCCTGGGAATCGTAGAAATACAATCCGGTGACGGCGTAGCGGGAACGCGGGCGGTCGGGTTTTTCCTCGATGGTTAAGACCTTTCCCGCCGAATCGAGTTGCACCACCCCATAGCGGGCGGGATTCCTGACCGGGTAGGCGAAGATCAGCGCCCCCTCCGTCAGCGCAGCCGCCGAACGCAGGATGGCCTGCAACCCCTCCCCGTAGAAGATGCTGTCGCCCAGGACCACGCAGACCGGCTCGCCGGCGATAAAATCCCGCCCCGCCAGAAACGCGTCCGCCAAACCGCGCGGTTGCGGCTGCTCGGCGAATTGCAGACGCAGTCCCCACTGCCGGCCGTCGCCCAACAAGCCCTGAAAGGCGGGAAGATCGCGGGCAGAACTGACGATCAGAATTTCGCGGATGCCCGCCAGCATCAGGATCGAAAGGGGATAATAGATCATCGGCTTGTCGTACACCGGCAAGAGCTGTTTGCCGACCGACTTCGTCAGGGGATACAAGCGGGTGCCGCGCCCTCCGGCCAGGACGATCCCTTTCATCGGTTTCCCCGGCGGCCGTAGTGCGCGGCGATCCACTCGCGGTGCCCGGGATTTCCGAGAACCGCCCTCATCCAGGCCGGATTGGCGCGGTACCATTTCACGGTTTTCCGCAGTCCGGAATCCAGAGTCTCCCTGGATGACCAGCCGAGTTCCCGCTGGATCTTGGAGCCGTCCAGCGCGTAGCGGCGGTCGTGCCCGGGGCGGTCGGCGAAAGGCGAGATCAACTTGGCGTGCGGTCGGTGGACGGATTTGGGGAGCAGTTCGTCCATCAGGCCGCAGACCTTCTCCACCAGGCTGAGGTTCGTCAGCTGGTTTCCGCCCCCGATCAGGTAAATCGCCCCCGGCTTCCCCCGCGCCAGCACCGCGCGGACCGCCTCGCAGTGATCCTCCACGTAGAGCCAATCGCGGATCTGGCCCCCGTCGCCGTAGACGGGGATCGGTTCCCCCCGCAACGCATTGGCGATCGTCAGGGCAACGAGCTTTTCGGGGAATTGGCGCGGGCCGTAGTTGTTCGAGCAATGAGTAATCGTCACGGGCAGGCCGTACGAGCGGAAATAGGCCCGGACGAGGTGATCGGCGGCCGCCTTGGAGGCCGCGTAGGGCGAGGACGGGGCGTAGGGCGAGGTTTCGCTGAACGGCGGATCCTCGGGCGAGAGCGATCCGAACACTTCGTCGGTTGAGATGTGGTGGAATCGCACGGCCTCGAGCGGAAACGGCTTCTCGCGGATCCAGTATCCGCGCGCGGCCTCCAGCAGCGCCAGGGTCCCCATGACGTTCGTCCGGAAAAAGGGCGAGGGGTCCGCGAGCGAACGGTCGACGTGCGTCTCGGCCGCGAAGTGGACGATCGTATCGATCCGATGGCGCCGCAGGAGATCGGCCAGCAGGGCGCGGTCGCCGATGTCGCCGCGGACGAAGGAGTGCCGTTGCCCGTCCGGCAGATCCTTCAGGTTCTCTTCCGTGCCGGCGTAGGTCAGCAAGTCCAGATCGACGATCCACGCCTTCGGATCGGCGCTCAGCACCCGCCGGATGAAATTCGAACCGATGAAACCGGCTCCGCCGGTGACCAGCATGGCCATGGATCAATCCCCGCCGCAGGCAGCGGCATGTTCCAGGATTGTATCGCGTCTCCCCGGATTCCGGCCGCCGGGACCGCGGCACGAATCTCCGTCCGCCGCCGGTTTTATCGTTTTTTTACAAAGGACCTACACCGCTTCTCCACAATCCCGGTCCATAATGCTCTTGACGTATCCCCAAGCCGGCTTTATTATTTCGCGCCTTTAACTATTCAGAAAGGATGAACAATGACCCTCGGCGAGCAATGCCTGGACCTGTTGCACGAATGGACCGGCGTATCGATGCGGAATTCGATGCGCACCATGCTGCGCTTTTCCAGGGAGAAGGGCGTATCGATGCAGCAAATCGGGGCACTTTTCCGGATCCGCCGGGGCGAATGCAGCGTAAGGGATATCAGCAGCGAGCTCAGCGTCACCGCCGCCGCAGCCAGCCAACTGCTCGAAGGCCTGGTTCAGCAGGACCTGATCCGCCGCGCCGAAGACCCGAACGACCGGCGGGTCAAACAGATCGCCCTAACGGACAAGGGGCGCAGGATCCTTGCCGAGGGGATCCAGGCCCGGCAGGACTGGCTGCGCCGCCTGGTACAGCGCCTTTCCCCGCAGGAGCAGGTCCAGGCCGCCGCGGCGCTTAAACTGCTGTTGGCGAACGCCGCCTCGCTCGAACGAGACCGGCGGCCGGCCGCCTGACGGACGGCACCGCACGGGCGCGCACTCAAGGAGACAAAGCAACCCATGACCCGTTTACTAAAATATTTGCGGCCCTACGCCCTGCTGATCCTGGTCGCGGTCGGCTTGCTGTTCCTGCAAGCCAACGCCGACCTGGCCCTGCCGGATTACATGTCGAGGATCGTCAACAACGGCATCCAGCAAGGCGGCATCGAGAACGCCGTCCCCCTGGCGATCCGGCAGAGCGAAATGGACCGGCTGACCCTCTTCCTCACCGCCGACGAAACAACGCGCGTCCTCGCGAGTTACACACTGATCGACGGCGCCTCGGCCGAATACGGGGAATACCTCAAGCAGTATCCCGCCCTGGCCGAGGGCCCGGTCTACATCCTGAACCGGATTGATGCCGCTGAAACGGCGGACCTCAATCCGATCCTGGGCAAGGGGCTGCTCGTGACGTACACCATCGAGCAATTGCTGAAGGATCCGGAGCAAGCCGCCGCAATGGCGCAATCCTCCGGGCTGGACGTTTCGCGGATCCCGCCGGGTATGGACCTGTGGACCGTGCTGCGCATGCTTCCGGCGGACGCCCGCGCCCAGATCAGCGACTCCATTAACGAACGATTCGCCTCCCTGGGGGAAAGCATGATCACCCAAATGGCCGTCGGGGCGGTGAAGAACGAATACGCCGCGCTGGGAATGAACACGGAAAAACTGCAGACGGATTACATCGTCCACACCGGCATCCTGATGCTGCTCCTGACCCTGCTCTCGGGCGCGTGCACCGTTGCGGTCGGGTTCCTCTCGGCGCAAACGGCGGCGGGATTTGCGCGCGACCTGCGCCGCAACGTCTTCGCGCGGGTGGAGGATTTTTCCAGCGCCGAATTCGACCAATTTTCCACCGCCTCGCTGATCACCCGCTCCACCAACGACGTCACCCAGATCCAGATGGTGGTGCTGATGACGATCCGGATGGTGTTTTACGCCCCGATCATCGGCATCGGCGGGGTGATCCGCGCGGTGGGGAAAAGCGCGGACATGTGGTGGATCATCGCCCTGGCGGTGATCGTCCTCTTCGGCCTGATCCTCACCGTCTTCGCCGTCGCCCTGCCCAAGTTCCAGAGCATTCAGAAGCTGATCGACCGGCTCAACCTGGTGGTTCGCGAGAACCTCTCCGGGATGATGGTGATCCGCGCCTTCAACCGGCAGGCTTTCGAGGAGGAGCGGTTCGACAAGGCCAACCGGGACGTCACCGGGACTCTGCTGTTCATCAACCGGATCATGGTGGTGATGATGCCGGTGATGATGATGGTGATGAACGGGCTGGTGGTGCTGATCATCTGGGTCGGCGCGCACCAAGTGGCCGAAGCCCGGATGCAGGTGGGCGACATGCTGGCCTTCATGCAGTACGCGATGCAGATCGTCTTCTCCTTCCTGATGCTCTCGATCATGTTCATCATCCTGCCCCGCGCGGCCGTCTCGGCCGACCGGATCGCCGACGTGCTCGGCACGGCGCCGTCGATCCGCGACCCGCAGAACCCGCGGCGCTTCCCCGAGCCGTTCCGCGGCACGGTCGAATTCCGCGACGTGTGCTTCCGCTACCCGGGCGCCGAGGAAGACGTGCTCCACGACATCTCCTTTACCGCCCGGCCCGGCGAGACCACCGCCTTCATCGGCACCACCGGCTCGGGCAAATCCACGATCGTCAGCCTGATCCCGCGCTTCTACGAAGTCACGGACGGGGCGGTCCTGATCGACGGGGTGGACGTCCGCGCGGTGACGCAGAGCGACCTGCGCGGCCGAATCGGTTACGTGCCGCAGAAAAGCAACCTGTTCTCCGGAACGATCGGCAGCAACCTGTGTTACGCCGATCCGGACGCGTCCGACGAGGAGCTTCTGCAGGCGGCCGAGATCGCCCAAGCCAAGGAGTTCATCACCGCCAACCCGGCGGGGCTGGAGGCGGAAGTAGCCCAGGGCGGCGCGAACGTCTCCGGCGGGCAGAAGCAGCGCCTGGCCATCGCCCGGGCCCTGGTGAAGAAGGCGCCGATCTACATCTTCGACGACAGTTTCTCATCGCTGGATTTCAAGACCGACTCGGCGCTGCGCAAAGCGCTCCGGCAGCGGATGGCCGGCTGCACCCTGCTCCTCGTCACCCAGCGCATTTCCACGATCATGCATGCCGAACAGATCGTCGTCCTCGATGAGGGCCGGATCGCCGGGAAAGGCACCCACGCCGAGCTGCTGAAAAACTGCGAAGTCTACCGCGGCATCGCCGAGGCGCAATTGAGCAAGGAGGAACTGTCATGACCGATCAGACCGCACCTTCCCGCCCGGCGATGGGCCCCGCCGCGCAGCGCGGCCCGTTCGGCGGCCGCGGCCCGATGGGACACGGCGGCCCGATGGCGATGATGAAGGGCGAAAAGCCGCGCGATTTCCGCGGCACGATGGCCACGCTGATCGGGTACTTGGGGAAGTACCGGATCGCGATCCTGGCGGTGATCCTGTTCGCGCTCGCTTCGACCGCCTTTTCCATCGCCGGCCCCAAGATCCTCGGCCAGGCCACCACCAAGCTGTTCGAGGGCGTGCTGGCCCAAATTTCCGGCACCGGCTCGATCGACTTCGGCTACATCGGCGACATCCTGCTCCTGACCCTCGGGCTGTACCTGGTCTCGTCGCTGTTCATGTATATCCAGGGCTGGATCATGTCCGGGATTTCGATGAACATCACCTACCGCTTCCGCCGCGACATCGCCGAGAAGATCAACCGTATGCCGCTGCGCTACTTCGACGGGACCAACCACGGCGAGGTCCTCTCGCGCGTCACCAACGACGTCGACACCGTCAGCCAGACCCTCAACCAGAGCCTGACCCAGATCATCACCTCGGTGGCGACCCTGGCCGGGGTGCTGGCGATGATGCTTTCGATCTCCTGGCAGATGACCCTGGTGGCGCTGGCCATCCTGCCGATTTCCTTCGCCATCATCGCCGCGATCGTCCGCGCCTCCCAGATCTTCTTCAAACGCCAGCAGGATTACCTCGGCCACGTCAACGGCCACATCGAGGAGATGTTCGGCGGGCACGTCGTGATGAAGGCCTTCAACGGCGAAGCCAAGAGCGTCGCCCAGTTCGACCGGCTCAACGACACGCTGTACGATTCGGCTTGGAAATCCCAATTCCTCTCCGGGATGATGTTCCCGATCATGAACTTCGTCGGCAACCTCGGGTACGTGGGGATCTGCATTCTGGGCGGGTTCCTCGCGGCGCGCAACACCATCACCGTCGGCGACATCCAGGCCTTCATCCAGTACGTCCGCAACTTCACCCAGCCGATCATGCAGATCGCCAACATCTCCAACGTCTTCCAGCAGACGGCGGCCTCGGCCGAACGGGTCTTCCAGTTTCTGGCCGAAGCCGACGAAACGCCCGATCCCGTCCCGGCCTGGAAGCCGGAAAAGGTGTCGGGCAAGGTGGAGTTCCGGAACGTGCATTTCGGCTACCTGCCCGAGAAAATCATCATCAACGACTTCTGCGCCACCGTCGAGCCCGGCCAGAAGATCGCCATCGTCGGCCCGACCGGCGCCGGCAAGACCACCATGGTCAAGCTGCTGATGCGCTTCTACGACGTCGCGGACGGATCGATCCGGATCGACGGGCACGATATCCGCGAGTTCGCCCGCGGCGGCCTGCGCTGCCTGTTCGGGATGGTGCTGCAGGATACCTGGCTCTACAACGGGACCCTGATGGAAAACATCCGCTACGGGCGGGAGGGCGCGACCGACGCCGAGGTGATCGCCGCCGCCAAGGCCGCCCACGCGGACCACTTCATCCGCACCCAGCCCGAGGGCTACCGCACGATGGTCAACGAGGAGACGACCAACCTCTCGCAGGGCCAGATGCAATTGATGACGATCGCCCGCGCGATCCTGGCCGACCCCGCGATCCTGATCCTCGACGAGGCCACGAGTTCGGTCGACACCCACACCGAACAGCTGATCCAGCGGGCGATGGACTCCCTGATGCAGGGCCGCACCAGCTTCATCATCGCCCACCGGCTTTCGACCATCCGCGACGCAGATTGGATCCTGGTGATGAAGGCCGGCGACATCGTCGAGCAGGGAAAACACGAACAGCTCCTGGCGCAGGGCGGTGTCTACGCCGAACTCTACAACAGTCAGTTCGAACGGGTGGAGAGGGAGTGATGGAACCCTGACGCTGGACGCCGGACCATGGACCATGGTCGAGAATCGCAAGGAAACGATTGTTGCGCGGCCGAAAGAAAAAGACCGCCTCGACGCCAGGCGGTCTTTTTCTTTCGGCCGCGCGCAACCTTCCTTTTCAATAATCGGCAATGGTCCATCGTCCATCGTCTATCGTCTATCGCCCATGGTCCGCAGTCGGTTTTTCCATGGCCCATCGTCAACCGCCCATGGTCCGCCGTCGGTTTTTCCATGGTCCATCGTCCATCGTCCAAGGTCTGCTTCCTTGCTCGATCGTCCTTGGACGACGGCCCCCTTCCACTCTCTTGACAGGAAACTGCGTTGGGGGATAATTCCCCCCGTTGCACAGGCAGCGACGGAGAAGAGTAGGCGGCCTGCCGCCGACAGGAAAGAACGGACCCGGGACGAATCCCGGGATTGGAATCCGTTCCCGGAAGAAACCGCCGAAGTTCCCTCCCGAGCCCTCCGGTTGAACCGCCCGCGTCGCCGCGGGCCAAGTAGACCGGAGCGGATATTCCCTCCGTTATCCGGGACGCCGGTCCCCTTGGCTTCGCTCAGGGCGCCGGAACGAGCCGGCCCCGCGCCTTGTTCGGGGCAATCAGGGTGGCACCGCGGGAATTCCTCCCGTCCCTGAGACGGACGGGGTTTTTGTTTTAAATTCCCGGCCCGCGCCGGGCAGCCCGTCCCGGCGCCGTCCGCGGAAAGGCCGCTCCCCGTACGCCGCCCGCGAGGGGCCGGATGCGGGAGAGAGACGGACCAAAAAACGGCGCCTTCGATCAAGCACACCCTCGGTGGAGGAATGATGTTGGAACAATTGGAAACAATCGAAAAAGACTCCCTGGCCGCGCTGGAAGCGGTGAAGGATTCCGCCGCGCTCGCGGCGTGGAAGACGGCCCACCTCGGCCGCAGCGCGCCGCTTTCGACCTTCCTCGGCGACCTGGGCAAACTTCCCGCCGAGCAGCGGCCGCAGGCCGGCAAGCGCGGAAACGAAATCAAACGCGCGCTCGAGGCCGCCTACGGGCGGCGCGGGCAAGCGCTCGAGGCGGCCGATCTGGAGCGCGCGCTGCACAGCGAACAGCTTGACGTCACCCTGCCGGGCAGGCCCGTCCGCCGCGGGCGCCTGCATCCTTCTTCGCAGGTTCTGCGCCGGATCTACGCCGTCTGGGCCGACATGGGATTCCAGGTCTACCGCAGTCCGAACGTGGAATCCGACGAGTACAACTTCACCCTGCTCAACATCCCGCCCCACCACCCGGCGCGCGACATGTGGGACACCTTCTACACCACCGATCCGGGCGTCTTGCTGCGCACCCACACCAGCCCGGGGCAGATCCACGCGATGCGCGAGTATGCGCCCGGACCGGTGCGGGTGATTCTGCCCGGGATGTGCTACCGCTACGAGCAGATCACCGCGCGCTCGGAGATCCAATTCCACCAGGTGGAAGGCCTGGCGGTGGGGCCCGGCATCACCTTCGCCAACCTGAAGGGGACCCTGGCGGATTTCGCCCGCCGGATGTGGGGCGAAACCGTGCGCACCCAATTCCGCGCCGATCACTTCCCCTTCACCGAACCCAGCCTGGAAATGGACATCGAATGCTTCCTGTGCGCCGGGAAGGGCTGTCCGGTGTGCAAGTACAGCGGCTGGCTGGAAATCCTCGGCGCCGGGATGGTCCACCCGACGGTGCTGAGCAACGGCGGGTACGATCCGAAAACCGTCTCCGGCTTCGCCTTCGGCATGGGGCCGGAGCGGATCGCCATGCTGCGCCACGGGATCGAGGACATCCGCTATTTCTGGGGCAACGATCTTCGATTTTTGGAACAGTTCTGATTGGACGTCCGAGACGATGTACCATGGATGGTGGACCACAGCCGTCGGTTCCTCTCCGTTTGGCTTCGCCGGACGCGCAGATTGGATCCCGTAAAAACCCCGACCATGGTCCGCGGTCTATGGTCCGTGGTCTGTTTCGAGAGCGGATGAAACCATTGGATAAGGGAGTCAGATCATGAGAGTGCCTCTTTCCTGGCTGAAAGAATACGTCGACTTCGACCTCACCCCCGAGGAACTCGCCAAACGGCTGACCTTCGCCGGACTGGAGGTGGAGGCGGTCGAATACATCGGCCTAGCCCCGCACAACGGCCACATCGACGGGCTGCCGCCCGCCGACGCGCCGGGCCCCAAAGCCAAGGGGCTGGCCTGGGACCGGTCGAAGATCGTCGTCGGCCGCGTGTTCGAGGTGATGCCGCATCCGAACGCCGACCGCCTGGTGCTGTGCCGGCTCGACGACGGGCAGACGATCCACACCGTGCTCACCGGCGCGCCGAACCTGTTCCCCTACAAAGGCCAGGGACCGCTCGCCCGGCCGCTCAAGGTGGCCTACGCCCGCGAGGGATCGGTGCTCTACGACGGCCACCAGCCGGGGCAGGTGCTCGCCACCCTCTCGCGGATGAAGATCCGCGGCGTGGAATCCTATTCGATGATCTGCTCCGAGAAGGAGCTGGGGATTTCCGAGGCGCACGAGGGCGTGATGATTCTTTCCGACGACGCCCCGGTTGGAGCGCCGCTCGCCGATTACCTGGGCGACGTGATCTTCACGGTCAAGATCAACCCCAACATGGCCCGCAACGCCTGCCTGGTGGGAATCGCCCGCGAAGTGGCCGCCCTCACCGGCCGCAAGCTCCGGCCGCCTTCCTACGGGATGAAGGCCGAGGGCGAATCCCTCCGCAAACAGCTGAAGATCCGAATCGAACACCCGGACCTCAATCCGCGCTTCACCGCGGTTCTCATCCGCGGGGTGTCGATCGGACCCAGCCCGGAGTGGATGCAGCGCCGGCTGACCCGCGCGGGGATGCGCCCGATCAACAACATCGTCGACATCACCAACTATGTGATGCTCGAGACCGGCCAGCCCCTGCACGCCTTCGACTGGGATTCGCTCGCCGCGCGCGCCGGCGGGCCGGTGACGATCGTCACCCGCACCGCCAAGCAGGGCGAAACGCTGACCACGCTCGACGGCGCGGAGCGCAGGCTCGACGAATTCACCGTCTTGGTCTGCGACGAAAAGGGCGCGCTGTCGATCGCCGGGGTGATGGGCGGCGCGGAGAGCGAAGTCCGCGACGAAACCAAGAACATCCTGCTGGAAGCCGCCGCCTGGGATTACATCAACATCCGGCGGACCGTCGACGCGCAAAAGCTGCCCTCGGAAGCCGCTTTCCGCTTCTCGCGCGGCGTGCACCCCGCGGTCGCCCTGCGCGGACTCTCGCGCGCCGCCGAACTGATGCGCACCCTCGGCGGGGGCGCCATCTCGCGCGACGTGGTTGACGCCTACCCCAAAAAGGCGCCGATCGTGCGCGTGGATCTGCCGTTAAAGGAGGTCCGCCGCCTGCTCGGAATACACATCCCGCTCAAGAAGGTGGCGCAAATCCTGGAAAGCCTGGAGTTCTCCTGCCGGGTGAAAGAAACCGCCCCGCGCCGGAAACGGAAGGGGAAGATCGCCGACGAGGACGTCACCCTGCAGGTCGCCGCGCCCGACCACCGCCTCGACATCGGAAAAGGCGTGATCGGCCAAGCCGACCTGATCGAGGAGATTGCGCGGATCTACGGATACGACCGCATCCCCGAAGCGCAAATCGGGGACCTCTTGCCCAAGCAGCGCTCGAACACCTCCTTGGAACAGGAAGAAGCCGCCCGGGATCTCTTGGTGGACCTCGGACTGCAGGAGGTTCTGACCTACCATCTGACGGCGCCCGAACGCGAAGCCGGGATGTACCCGCCGGGCGGCAAACCTCCGGATCCCGCATACATCCGGCTTGCCAATCCGATCGTCCCGGAACGCTGCGTGATGCGCCGTTCGGTGCTCGCGGCGGTGCTGGAAACCGCCGCCCGCAACGCCGCCCACACCGACCGGATCGCCCTGTTCGAACTCGGCCCGGTCTACCTTCCCGGCGCGAATCCGCTCCCGGACGAACCGGCCCAGCTGGCGATCGTGATGGCCGGCCCGCGGACGGACGGGGACTGGCGGCCCGCCGACCGCACGCCGATGGATTTTTACGACCTGAAAGGGATCCTCGAGGAATGGTTCGCCGGCCTGCACCTTGACGGCATCGCCTTCGAATCGGCGTCCGATCCGCGGTTTCATCCTGGGCGCTGCGCCAAGATCCTCCTCGGCGGCCATCCGGTCGGCGTCGCGGGGCAAATGCATCCGCAAACCGCCGCGCGCTACGAATGGGCGGGGCGGGATCTCCTGGCGGCCGAACTCGAGTTCGAACTTCTGCGGCCGGGCTTGCAGCAGCGTTACGCGATCGCGCCGATCTCCGACTATCCGCCGGTGCTCGAGGACTTGGCCGTCGCCGTGCCGGAAGCGATGCCCGCCCGGCGGGTGATCCAAACCATCCGCAGTGCGGGCGGCGGGCTGTTGAAGCGAATCCGGCTGTTCGACGTCTACCGCGGCGAGCAGGCGGGGGCGGGCATGAAGAGTCTGGCTTTTTCGCTGGCTTACCAATCGTCCGACAAGACCCTCTCGAACGCCGAGGCGGCCGAACTGCGCGGACGAATCATCGAGGCATTGGAAGGGGATTTGGGCGGGAAGGTGCGGCGGTAGGGGTTGCCGTCATTCCCGCGCCTGCCCCCGCGGAGTATCCCGGCTTGCAACTGGTTCATGAGCCGGGATGAATACGAAGCGGGGGTGGCCCAAGCGGGAATCCATGATATTTCGGAGTGGATGCCCGCTAAAAACACGCGGGCATGACGATCATGGAAAAAGAAAACGGCCCGCCGGTGCGGGCCGTTTTGTTGGTTTCAGTCGGACGAAATTATTCCATCGGGGTGACCCGAGCCGCCTGAAGACCCTTGGGGCCGGTTTCGATTTCGAACTCGACCTTCTGGCCTTCGTGCAGCTTCTTGTATCCCTCCATTGTGATCGCCGAAAAGTGCACGAACACGTCCTCGCCGCCATCGCGGGCGATGAAGCCGTAGCCCTTGGTGGCATTGAACCACTTTACGGTACCGACGATACGATCTGCCATTTCTTGCCTCCTGGTGCAAGAGAAATCCGCAACGCGGGGGGTTGGGATGGTATGAAAAAAGCCGCCCGGCGGTTTTCCGGTGCGGCCTTTGTTGCCACTGCGTACCCAGTCCCGCGCTTGCAATTCGGATGGTATCACCCGAATTCGGGGCTGTCAAGCGGGAAGGATGTCCGCGCTCAACGTTCTTCGTCCACGCCGGCGAACAGATCCCGCTCGATCCGCGACGGAGGGGGTTGGGGGCGGCCGCGCATGAAGGCTTCCGATGCGCCGAACACCCGCGCCAGCCCCAATGGCAGGCCGGCCGCCGCGCCGCCTCCCTGACTGACATGACAGGCCGCCGCCTCGCGCTTGGCCGCCAGCGCCGGTCGAATATCGATCCGGGCATGGACCGGGAACGACACCTTCGCCAGAGCGGTCAGGTCGATATCCCCCTTCCGGCCAAAACGGCTTGGATCCCGCCCGACCCACCGCAGAAGGCGTTCCGCCCAGCGGATCAACCGAAGCGGGAGGAGATGGAAATAAAGCTTTTGGGGGCTATAGGGCGGCCCGTCCCCGGGAAAGGCCGCCGGATCGGACGCCAGGGAGAATGCGTCGACGGCCGCCCGATGGGCGGCGATATGGTCCGGATGGAAGTATCCCCCGACCGGATCGAAGGTGACGATCACCTGCGGCCGGAGTTGACGGATGAGGCCGGCCGTATTGCGGGCAACCTCGGAACGCGGCGCGGCCGCCAGCGCCCGGGGATGGCGGTTGTCGGCCGCGCCCGGCATGCCGGAATCGCGGTATCCCAGGAAATGAATGCCCGCCAATCCCAAGATCCGGCCCGCGCAATGGAGTTCGGACTCGCGCATTTCCGCGACGGTCGCAAAACCTTGCCTGTCCGGCGGCGCCTCTCCAAGCTCCCCGCGGGTGGCGCAGATCAGGTGCACTTGCGCGCCGCGGGCGGCGTACAGCGCCAGCGTTCCGCCCGCCCCGAACGATTCATCGTCCGGGTGCGCGAACACCGCCAGCAACCGCTTCCTTCCGGGCACCGCGGCTCGCCGGGCTATTACGAAGGACCGGCCGCTAAGGCTGCGGATACCCGGGTTCGGGCGACGGGAGGCCGCCCTCCGCCGGATAACCCGGTTGGGGCGAAGGCAGTGAATGCTCCTCGCCGCTTCCCGGGGTGGCGGTGCCATCGCCTCCCCCGCCGCACGCTGTCAGCATCGCCGATAGCGCCAAACACACGGCGCAGACCGCCAATCCGATTTTTTTCGCGCGCATTCCATCTCCTTCCCGCCGCTTCCCCGACTTCGCCGCCCATCCCCTCTTCCCCCGCAAGTCCGGCGGGGGGGGCGCGGGGGGGCTGAGAAGCGGGGGAATCCGGCGGGGCGCTATGGTAGAATTCCGGCATCAGCGCCCCTGTAGCTCAGTGGATAGAGCGCCACCCTCCGGAGGTGGATGCCGGCGTTCGAGTCGCCGCAGGGGCGCCTGGTATTTTAACTCCCCAGCTCCACCATCGCCACCTTTTTCGTTCCGGTCATGAACAGCGCCATCGTGCTGCGTCCATACAGACCGTGCACCTCGCCCGGATTGAGAAGGACCGTCCGGCCGATGCGCTCCTCGTTCGCCTTGTGGTCGTGTCCGTAGCACACCAGATCGTACTTCCCGCATTCCGCGAGCGGCCGGGCGATTTCCGGATAGTGGACCAGCGCGATCTTCAAGCCGTCGAGGGTCAGGTCGCCGAATTCCCCCAGGAACCGGACATTTGCGGCGCCGGCCGCGACCAGCGTGTGCGCCCGCCTGTCGCCGTCGTTGTTGCCCCACACGACCAGGACCGGCTTGCCGCCGACCCCCTCGATCAGGCGCTTGGTGACGAACGGCGAACACAGGTCGCCGCAATGCAGGATCGCGTCGGCCTCCGCCAGGTGCGGCATGGCGGAATCCAACTTCCAAATATTATCGTGCGTATCGCTGAGGACGGCAATCCGCATGGCCCCTCCTTTCCTTTTTTCGGCTTTTCCGGTTGGATTGTACCCGACTTGCCTCTCCGGGAATCGCCTCCCCGGCGCCCGCCCGCTGCGGAAATCCCCCGTATGCAAACCGTAAAAAAAAGCAGGCGATATCCAATCCGTTGAAAAAACGTATGCCTTTAAGGTTATAATTTAAAAACAGGAGAGACCGCATGTCCAACCCCACACCGACACTACCCGCACCTTCGCGCAACAACGTGATCAAGCAGACGATCCTGCGCATCCGGTTGGTCTGGAGGCTGTTGTGGGACCGGCGCGTTCCCCTGCCGCTGAAACTTATCCCCTTCGGGGGATTGGTGTATTTAATTGTGCCGTTTGATTTTCTGAGCGAATGGATGTTCCTAGTCGTCGGAGCCATCGACGATCTGGGGGTTCTGCTCGGAAGCCTGTGGCTGTTCGTGGAATTGTGCCCGGATGACGTGGTCAAGGAGCATTGGGAAAATCTGGCGGGAAACACGGTCGACGGCTCTTGGAGGAAAGCCGGAGAGGAAAAAGGCGGAGATGCTCCGCCAAAGCCGGAGTAGCCGGTCAATCCGGCCGAACGCGCTTCCGCTGCGGCCGCCGCCTTGCGCCGGCCGCTTTTTCATCCTCCGCCACGCCGAACAGGTCGTACGGCAGTGCGCCGGTCACCCGGATTCGGGCCATCGCCCCCGGAGGGAATCCGCCCTCGACGAACACCAAGCCGTCCACTTCGGGCGCGTCGCGGAACGACCGGCCGACGGCCAATCCCGGCTTCCGCCCCTCGATCAGGACATCCAGGCTCCGCCCGATCCAAGCCTTGTTTTTCGACTCCGAAATCTCCTGCTGCAATGCCATCAGCCAACTGCGGCGGTTTTCCTTCTCGGCCGGCGGGACATCGTCGGCCAGGGAGGCGGCCGGAGTCCCGTCTTCGCGGAAAAATGGAAAACAGCCGACATGGTCGAATTGCATCTCGCGCATGAAGTCCAACAGGACGTCGAATTGTCCGGGCGTCTCGCCGGGGAAGCCCACGATGAACGCGGTGCGCACGGCCAGGTCCGGCAGGCGCCGGCGCATCTCCCCGACCGTGCGCCGCACCCAATCCACGTCCGACGGCCGGTGCATCCGGCGCAGGATCCCGGGATGGGCGTGCTGGAGGGGGATGTCGAGGTACGGAACGATCCGCGGGATCGACGCCATGACCTCGATCAGGCGCGGGGTGACCGCGCCCGGGAACGCATACAGGATCCGGATCCAGTCGATGCGCGGCGCGGCGGAAGCGATGTCTTCCAAGAGGCCGGGCAATCCGTCGCGCTCCCCAAGGTCGCGGCCGTAGCCGGTCGTGTCCTGCGCCAGCAGGATCAATTCGCGGATTCCGGCGTCCTGCAGGATCCGCGCTTCCTCGAGGATCCGTTGCCGGGGGCGTGAGACGGGCGGCCCTTTGATTCTCGGAATTGCGCAGAAGGCGCAGGCCCGGTTGCAGCCGTCGGCGATTTTCAGATAGGCGCTTGCTCCGCGTACCGCCGCGCGCAGCACCCCGCGCTCGTCGGCGCCCACCGTGGGCGCGGCCGGCAGGTGCAGGACCGGCCGGCCATCCTTGCGCGCGTCCAATCGATCCAGGAGAAGCGGGAGATCCATCCAGCGCCGGGTGCCGATGACGCCGTCGAGGCCGGGGACATCGCGGAGCAATCCTTCTCCGGCGAGTTGGGAAAGACACCCGGCCGCGATCAACCGCCGTCCGGGGCGCTTCGCGGCGGCCAATCCGCGGAGGGCGGCAAGCGATTCGGCGCGGGCCGGCTCGATGAAACCGCAGGTGTTTACGATCACTAGATCCGCCCGAGCGGGATTGCGCGCTTCCTTCCACCCCGCCGCCGAAAGCAGCGCCGCCATGGAATCCGAATCGACCTCGTTCTTGGGGCAGCCGAGCGTCAGCACATGGAATTTTTTCCGCACGGGCATCAGGGGGTCTTTGTGGAAGTCGGGGTGGGCGTGACGGCCGGCGTGGCCGTGGGCGCGGCGGTCGGCGCAAGGACTCCGGTCGGCGTATAGGTCTTCGATGCCACTTCGCCGAAACCGCCCATCTTGCCCTCATCGACGCCGTTGAAGACGATCCGGATGGCGGCGCCGTTGCCGGTGGAGATCTTCACCGTCTGCCGGCCGATGAAATCGTAAGACTGCCCCGGCAGAACCCGGCCGGAAAACCTCCGCACACCGTCGACATCCACTTCGAGAAAGGCCCGTTGCAGAACGATAACGTTGATCCGTACGTCGGTGTACACGCCTCCCCAAGGTGTGGGAACGGTGGTGGCCGACGGCGTGGAGACTGACAGCGTGCCGGGGGTGATCGCCGGGCCGGTTTCGGCCGTCTCCGGAGCGGCGGTATCGGTCCCGGCCGGTCCGGATCCGGGCGCCGCGGTTCCGGCGTCGGTCGGGGCGGCGAGGCTTGCGGCTGAAGCTTCGGCGGGGGGCGCGGTTTCAGGCGGAGCGGTAGGAGTCGGGGTCGCCGGGCCTCTCACGCTCAGCGCGATATGGTATCCCCCCCATCCCAAGAGCGCGACGACCACCAGCGTCACCGCGGCGCCGAGGAGCATATCCATGCGCAGCCGCGCGCGGCCGGAAGGCCGTGGTTTGGCGCGGGCCGCGGTGCGCGGAACGACCGGCGCGGTGATCGGCGAATGCGGACGGGCGGAAGCAGCCTCCGGCGGAGATCCTGGGGCGGCCGGCCGGTCCGCCGCCGCGGACGGCTCACCGGCGGGCTTGGGCCGCACGGCGGGCGGACGGGATTTCTCCGGCCGCAACTTGGTTGCGCCGATCCGACCGGCGAGCTCATCCGGATCAAAACCCAAAAAGGCCGCGTAATTGCGGATGAAGCCGCGGGCTTGCACGACCGAGGGGATCGTGCTTAGGTCGTCGGATTCGATCGCCTGCAGATGTTTAACGCGGATGCGAGTGAATCCCTCGACTTTTTCGAGAGTCAGGCCGAGGGATTCCCGCTTTTTACGCAACAGGCTTCCGAGGGTATCGGCCATGAGGACCGCCGTCCCCCTCCTCCGGCCTCCTCCGCTTGCGGACACGCGGGGGAGGATGTAGAAGAGGGCGGATCTACGGCGCGGGAGCGGCGGGCGCCGCCGGTTCCGGCTCCGGTTCCGGCTCCGCCTCCCCCTCCTCGCCCAATCCCTTGACCACCACCGAAATTTCGGGGATCAGGTCGACCGTCAAGCGGACGGCGACCTTGAAGGCGCCCAACTCGCGCAGCGGCTGGTGGGCGATGTGCCGGCGGTCGATGTGGATGCCGGTCTCGCGTTCGATCGCGGCGGCGATGTCGCTGGTGGTGATCGATCCGTACAGCCGTCCGGTCTCGCCGGCGCGCGCCTGGAAGGTGAGGGTGGCTGCCTGAAGTTTTTCCGCGACCAAACCCATCTCCTGGTTAAGCCGCGTGCGTTCGGCCAGCGCCGCCTGGCGGATCTTCTCCGCCTGCTTCACGGCGCCGGGCGTGGCCAGCATCGCCAGTTTTTGCGGCAGGAGGAAATTGCGGCCGTAGCCGTCGGCCACTTTCTTCACGTCCCCCGCGCGGCCCAGTTTGTAGACGTCCTTGAGGAGAAGCACTTTCATCGTCAAGCCCTTTCGTGGAGTGGAATTCTCCGCCAAGAGTGCGATGGGGGCCGGCAAGGCCGCGGAGCGGAAGGGGTTTTCCTCCGCGCCCATCCGGTTTCCCTCAGCGCCCCTGGCGGATCGGCGAAGGGTACAACGCCGGGGGCGGATTTTACCAGAGAGAGGGCGCGAAGGTCAAACCTCCATTTTCTTCTACCTGGTAGGGCGGAAACGGCGGACAACCATCCCATCCATCCTCCCCCACCGATCCTTTGGGCCTCCAAGGGGTTAATTCGCCCCTCCCTCCTTCCCGTGATACGGGAAGGAGGGAGGGGTAAGGATCTCATCCCAATGAGATGATTCATCCGGGGGAGGAAGGATGGAATGGAACAGCAGGAGCGATCCGGCGGGTCGCCCCCTACTCGTCCAAACCGTTCCGTTCGATCACTTCCCGGTACCACAACGCGCTCCGTTTGGGAGTGCGTTTCTGGGTTTTGTAGTCCACCCGGACGATCCCGAACCGCGGATCGTAGCCCTGCGCCCATTCAAAGTTGTCCATCAGGCTCCAGACGTAATACCCGCGCACGTCGCATCCCGCCGCGACGGCGCGGTGAACCGCGCGCAGGTATCCGCGCAGAAAATCCACCCGCCCCCAATCCTCGACGAATCCCCTCGAATCCGGCGTATCGGCCAAGGCCGCCCCGTTTTCGGTGATGTAAACCGGCGGATTGCCGTAGCGGTCACGCAGGTTTTCCAGCACGGCGGTCAAGCCCGGCGGGTAAATTCCCCAGCCGACGGCGGTTTTCCCCATCGCCGGCGAACTGACCTCTTCGTGGGAGGTTTTCAGAAACCCTCCGCGGCTGGACTGCCCGACCGCCACCGTACTGTAGTGGTTGATCCCCAGGAAGTCGATCGGGCGCGCGATCTGCTTCAGATCCCCGGGTTGGACCGGCGGGAGAAGCGATTTGCTCCACGTCGCGAGCAATTCCGGATAGCGGCCGTGGAAAACCGCTTCGAGGAAAATCCGCTGGGCGGCGTCGAAAGCCCTCCGGCAGGCGGCGGCGTCCTCCGCGGCGGGGGAGGCCGGGATGTACCAGGGATGGTCGAGGACGATTCCGATTTTCCCCTGGCAGCCCATTTGCCGGAAAAGATCCACTGTCTGGCCGTGGGCCAGGAGCAGATGGTGCGCCGCGCGGATCCCCGCGTTCCAATCCGCCATTCCCGGCGCGAAATCCCCGGTGGCGTAGCCGAGGATGGCGACGATGTAGGGTTCGTTGTGGGTCGCCCACATCGCCACCCGGTCGCCGAGCTTTTCAAACACGACCCGCGCGTAGTCCGTGAACCAATCCGCGCTGCGCCGATCCGGCCAGCCGCCCAGATCCTCCAGCGCCTGCGGAAAATCCCAATGATTGAGGGTTGCGTTGGGAACGATCCCGGCCTCGAGGAGCTTGTCGACCAGGCGGTCGTAGAAACCCAGCCCCTTGGGATTGACCTTCCCCTTGCCCCGGGGAAGCACGCGCGTCCAGGCGACGGAGAACCGATACGACTGCAGCCCGAGCGAGCGGATCAGCGCGACGTCTTGCGGCATCCGCCGGTAATGATCGCAGGCGACGTCGCCCGTATCGCCGCGGCGGATCCGGTTCGGCCGGTGCGTGAACCGGTCCCAGATGCTTTCCCCTTTGCCGTCCCTGTTCCAAGCGCCTTCGATCTGATACGCGGCCGTCGCCGCCCCCCAGAGGAAACCTTCCGGAAACAGCAATCGCGCCATAATGCCTCCCGACGAACGCCCCCTGCCGATCGTCCGCTCCCGAGACGCGCCGAAACCGATTATACAACCCCCCTCGACCCTTGGTAGAATGGACGCCGATGCGCACACACGATTTTTCCGAACGCAAATGGTTCCCGGGAACAACCGGCGGGCCGTTCCACATCCTGATCGAACTCGCCGAGCGGATCGAACGCCTGCCTTGGCCGGCTTTCGCGGTGCTCCTGCTGGTCACGGCGGTCATCCCCAGCCGGGGATCGTGGACCCGGGCGGCGGTTCTGCTCGGCTTCTTCCTGGCGGATTGGGCGCTGATCGCAGCGCTTCCAGGATCGAAAAAATCCTTCGGCCCCGCGAAGCCGCCGGCCTTCCTGATGGCCCTCCTGCGCCTGCCGTTTGCCTACCTCCCCTCCCCTTGGTTCCTGTTTTTCCAAGGCGCGGGAACCCTGCTGGCCCTGTATGCCTATTGGATCGAGCCGCACCGCATCACCCTTTCGCGCCAGGTATTGCGGAGCCCTCAACTGCCGCCCGGGCCGCCGCTGAGAATCCTCCACCTGGCCGACCTGCACCTGGAACGCATCACCCGGCGCGAACGGGAACTGCAGAACCTGATCCGCAACCTGCGCCCCGATCTGATTCTCTTTTCCGGAGATTTTCTGAACCTCTCCTTCACGCTGGATCCCGAAGCCTGGGCCGACGCCCGCGCGTTGATCGCCGAGTGGCGGGCGCCGCTCGGGACGTACGCCGTTTCCGGGAGTCCGCCGGTGGACCTTCCTGAGGTTTTGCCGCACCTGCTCGAGGGTTATTCCCACATCCGTTGCCTACACGGGGAGAAGGTGACCCTGCGCCGCGACGGCGCCGAAATCGACCTGATCGGCCTGGATTGCACCCACCGGCCGTACCTCGACGGGCCGCGGATGCTTTCCCTGCTGGGCGGCCGTCCACCGGAACGCTTTACCATTCTGCTCTACCATTCGCCCGACCTCGCCCCGGAAGCCTCCTTGGCCGGCGTGGATTTAATGCTCAGCGGCCACACGCACGGCGGGCAGATCCGCATTCCCATGCTGGGCGCGGTCTACACCTCCTCGCTGTACGGCAAACGGTTCGAAGCCGGGCGCTACCTGCTCGAGGAAATGACCCTCTACGTCAGCCGCGGCATCGGCATGGAGGGGATGGGCGCGCCGCGCGTCCGCTTCCTCTGCCCGCCGGAGGTCATTTTGTGGGAAATCGGCGGGACGGAATAAGCTAACGCTTCCATTCCATTCCGTTCTATCCAAATAAAACTTTCTACATTGCCGCTCTCGGTCCTGCCCCCCGGTCTCTGCCTCCCCCTCTCTCCTGCGATTCCATGACTCGGGGACCTTCTTGCCATCCCACCTCCCCCTGCTCTCTACGTTCGCGGACAGGCTCCTCCCTTCCCGGTTGGCGGATGCCTTTTTGCCATCCCATCCCACCTCCCCCTGCTCTCTACGTTCGCGGACAGGCTCCTC
>JAFGKK010000130.1 GCA_016928575.1 Anaerolineales bacterium | reverse complement strand
TCAAACGAAAATTCAAATCTGGGATATTGAAAAAGGAGAAGTAATAACAGAAATTGCAGGACCGCAAGGTTCCATTTACGATATGGTCTTGAGTCCGGATGGACGGTTTATCGCGACGGCTGAGGGTTTCGAAAATCCGATGGTAAAAATCTGGGGGATACCCGCCCAGTCGGAAGATCCATAACTTTATCTAGTTGTTTAGTTTATCTGAGGTGGTGTTTTTATTACGCGCATGCAAATAGAAGGCCTATCAGGCGCTTGGTGACCTGAGAGGCTTTTTTTTTGCGGCCTTACGGAAAAATGCGAAGAGTGAGAACCGACCACTCAGGATATCCTTCCCGGAAAGAGATCGTCGAAGGGATGCCTGCTGAGATTGCGCAGGTACGAGGATTGTCAGCGGACGATCGTACCCATCCCCGCCTTTCCACAAGGGGAGGGCAGGGAGGAAATATCGAAAAAGTAGGTTTTTTAGTACGTTAATTGAAATCCCCCCGCCCAAAACGCGAGGGTCGCCGCCATGAGCAGGACGTGATACAGGCCGTTGCGGTCGAGCGGTGAAAACCGGTCGACGCCGAGCGCCTGGCAAAGCGACGCCGCGATGGAGATCAGGATCCCGGCGATGAAACCCCAGGATCCGGTTCCGGCGCGCAAACCGGCGATGTTCAGCACCAGGAGGATAAGCAGGATCGGGGCGTAATTGAGGATGACCACCCGGAAGTCGTGGATCCGAATCGCGAAGAAGGAGAAGAGGCACAACTGCGCGAGCCCCAGCAAAATCACGGGCGCGCGCCACGCGGCGGGGGCGAATTGGTAGAGGGCGGTGAGCAGGGTGAAGAAGGTCATTGCGCCGGTGCACAGCCAGGTGGCCTTCTGCATGATCCTCCGGCCGCGGGTGTTCCCCTTCGGCTCGAGGAATCCGTGGTCCACGCCGCCGGCCAGCGCCCCCAGCGCAAACCACAAGAGTGCGATTCCCCAGAAGAAGGCGGCCGACGCGGCCGCCGGATTCCGCCCGAGGAGGATGCCCGCGGCGAAGAATCCCTCGCCGGCGAGGATGAAATTCGTGACGGCCGTGACTTCCAACGCGGTCATGGTTCCCTCCTGCGGCGGATTTCCCATCCTCGCCCCTATCCCCTGGCCCTCCCCTCGCTCCGCTCGAGGACTGGCTTTCCCCCTCCCCTGCCTTTTATCAGGAGAGGGGGAAAGCCTGTCCCTGAGCCGAAGGCGAAGGGGGGTGTGGGGGTTGGGGGTGAGGAAAGGGAGCGGATGGGAGGTAAGGATTCTTGCATGGGTTCGACACGCCGCGGCGGTCCTCCGCGGCGGCCCAACCGCCGTTGACCCCCGTTTGCGAAAACGTCAGGGTTGGAACTCCTCGATGAATTTCGCCGCCGCGTCGATGTCGTCCGTCGCCAGGATGAATTTTTCGAAATCGGCGGGGGCGAACAGGTTGCGCATCAGCGGCAGCACGGGCATCTTCCCGCTCCAATACTCCTTTCCGAACAGCACCATCGGGCTGAACCAGCCGAACGAGCGGTAGAAATTCTGCGCGCCGTCCTGGAAAATCTCCTGGATCGTCCCGGCTTTGCCCTCGAAGAAGACGATCCCCTGCCGGGCGAGGGCCAGCAGGCCGTCTTCGCGGATGCTGTTCTGGAAGTATTTGGCGATGCGGGTGGCGAGCGGCGTGGTCGGTTCGTGCCCGTAGTGCCAGGTGGGGATCGCCAAGCTCTCTCCGGGATCGGGAATCGAGCCGGCGAGTTCGAACGCCGGCGCGAACCAGGCCTGGGCCTGATCGCGCAGCGCCGGATCGACCGCGCCTTTGGCATCGACGATGTGCATCAGGGCCGGGACCACCGGCTGGGTTTTCAACAGCGCCAAGGCCTCTTCCAGGCGCGGATCCCCTTCGGCCGCGAACGAAGCTCCCAGATGGCCGGCTTCCATCGCGCCGGGTCCGCCCCCGGTGCAAACTAAAATCCCGTTCCGGGTCAACCGGCGCGCCAACAGGACGATCTTGCGGTAGGCGGCGGAATCGCGCGCCAATTTGTGGTCGCCCATGATCGCGGCGGTCGGGCGGCCGGCGATCAGCGCGGCGACGGATTGGGTGACGGCGTTGTCGTGCAGGGCCTGCATCATCCCGACGTACGGGTCCACCGCCGCCCCGCGGCCCCGGATCACGTAATGGCGGTAGATGGCGAAATCCGCCGTGCGTTCGAAGGAACCGGGTTCGCCGGGGTCAAACCCGCGGAAGAGGGTGGAGCGCGAATACAGCGCTTGGGGGATGGGTTCGAAGGGCAGAGTGGGTCCCGGCATCAGGCACCTCTTTCCGTCGAGGTCGGTTCTCTTACTATTCCGCTCCGGATGGCGCACTTCGCGGGCGGGGAACGGAGGCGAGGGGAGTGCGGTTCCACACCTGGGCTTCGATGTAATTGGGCAGGTCGGGCGGCAGATCGGCGGCCCATTTCTCACCGGGCAGTCCGCCGGCATCCACGATCGCGCGGATCTCCGGCAGGGTGAACACCTTTCCGAATAAATCCGGCATGGAAAACGCGGAATCCTTCCGCTCGGCCAATGGAAAGGTGGTCATGCTGTCCGGGTAGGTGAAGCTGACGTCGGCCTCCGTGAACAGCGAGAGAGGAACCCGGATTTCCGCGGTGGTGGCTAGCGTGGCCGGATCGGCCGCCGTATCCAGCCACTTTGGCCGGCCGAGAATCATGTAGACCGGATGGGTTTCCCGCGGCTTTCCCCCTTTGGCGATGAAGCCCGTGCGCAATTTTCGTTCCACCTCCCGGCGGGCGCTCAAATACCGGGCCGGGTCTTTAAACCGCTCCCAGAACACGGAGCCCGCGACGTAGAGCTCCTTCATCCGCCGCCCGGCATCCTCGTCCGGCAAGCCGGAGAGGCTTCGGAACGGCTCCGAACCGGACCGGTAGAAGTGAACCAGGAAATCGACCATGACCTGCGATTCCATCCTTCGGCGGATGGCAAGCATTATACGTTTTTCCTGCGGTCCGGGGGAACCCTAAGGGTTCCGGACTTCCCGCGCCCAATCGGCATACACCGCTTGGGCCGTCTTCCCGAACGCCGCCGGGTAGTCGTTGGTGCGGATCAATTCGAGGATCTTCTCGTTGCCGTACGTCCTATCCAGGTAAGCGATGAACGAATAGGCGACGGCGTAGCCGTCGTGGTCCAGGAACGCGCCCGTGTCGTCCTGATTGAATGCTTCGAAATCGGGAAGGATTTCCGGAAGTGCGCTTTCCTGCCCGGCCAGGTAGGTGGCCAATCCTTCGTCGAGCCAGACGTTCGGGAATTCGTTGATCCGGTAGATCCGCGTATGCACATATTCGTGGACGAGGATTTGAAGAATGTCGTCATAGGTGTGTTGGCTGCCCGGATTTTCGGGGCTGGCGCACAACACCATTGTTTCGTATGCCGCTCCGGCCGCCCAGTCGCCATACGCCCGGGCAAGAAGATGGCCGAGGTAGGCGTGTTGAAATTCCTCCGCGCCCGGATAGACAACGACCGCCGATTTCGGTTCGCGTTCCACCGCAAAAAAGGCGGCGATGCGGGGGTAGGCGGTTTCGAGCGCGTTGGCGATGTCGGATTTTGTAGTTTCTTCGAGAAGGACGTAATGGATCCGGAAGTGTTCCGTCTCGAAGGTCTGCATCCCCGAAACATCGATGTTCTTCTTCAGCCCGAAATAGCCCGCCGTCAGAATCGCTCCGAGGACGAGCGCCGCCGCAATCGCTTTTTTCCTCATGATCCTTTCACTTCCGACGCCGCCGGCGCCCGCGCAAGGCGGTCAGAGCAGCGGCAGCAATTCCTTGGCCCAGGCGCGGATGGAATCCCAGTCGCGCCAGTCGCCTTCCGCCATCTCGCCGGATTTATCCAGCGAAAACATCCACCGCAAAATCGGGGAGAGGGTGCTGTAATCCAGCTTGCCGCCGAACAAACCGACGCCGACGGGATTTGGAATCTCGCTCCACAACGGCGCCAGCATGCGCTTCGTCTTTTCGCGGTTTTCCGGAGTATCCTCCTTCATGGCCAATCCGACGGAAAAACACGCCGTCGGGAGCGCGGCGAGGATAGCGCGGTTTTTCTTTGCGAAATTCACCGCCTCCGGAAGCGGTTTTTCCATGCGCAGCGCGGTTCCCAGGATCACCGCCCGGTAGGGTTGGAGATCCCTGACATCCTGCACCCGTTTGACGTCCACCGCCGCACCGGATTCGCACAGCATCTTCCCGATCTCCTCGGCCACCCCGCCGGTCGACCCGCATTTGCTGGCGTAGGCAATCAGAATTCTGTCTCCCATGGTCTTCTCCTTCCCGCAACTGAATTCCTCAAATTCGGCGCCGGGCTCCCGCACCGCCCAATAAGCCAGGCCCGCGCAGGAGAACGCGCCGGCTCCGGAGGCAATTCCCAAAAATGGGATAAAACTCCTGCGGTTCATTTTACTCTCCCGGATCGGGTCGGAAGATAACACAGGCGCAGGCGGGGAAGGGATTCCCTTCCGGTCCGATTTGGGGTCGGATCCAGGTTTTCACGGCGGGCCGAAGCGATATCCGTCGATTGCGGGCGGCGCGAACACCCCCCCGCGCCCGTCGCGGGCTTCCGCCGCGGGCGATCCGGAACTCGGGAGAACGGGACGGCGCCGTTGCCGAAAAATCGGCGCAACCGCCCGGGAGACGATCCCCCGACTGGTTTACTGCCGAATCCCCGGGTGTTCCACGCTTCCAGCGCCGGAGAGTCATATTTTTTTATTGATGCTTGACATAATTAGAAAAAAATCTATAATTATAAATATGTCAAATAATGATTTTTCCCCTTTACCAACAATGGCGCTTTCGGACGACAAGCGGATCCGGGCCTACGCGCACCCCACTCGGATGACCATCCTGGAAAGGCTTGGGCGGGAGAAGCAAAGCGTTTCGGGGATTGCGCGCGTGCTCGGCGTGCACCCGGCCAACCTCACCCACCACTTCAAACTCCTGGAGAAGGCCGGGCTGATCCGCTTGGTGGAGAGGAGGGACACGGGGAAGAATGTGGAGAAAATGTACCGCGCCGCCGCGCGCCACTTCACCGTGAACTTGGCGGGCGAATCGCTTGACGAGAAGAAGCTGCTGGCGCTGTCCCTGGTCCACGACAACTTGACGGCGGCGATCCAATCCCTGAAGGGTCAGGATGAAGGCAAGGCCGTATTCGCACTGCTCAAGAATTTCCGCCTGCGTCCGGAGGACATCCCCGGATTCCAGCGAAAAATAATCAGGCTGCTCGAGGAGTACGAGAAAAAACGCCCGCCCGACGGCGAAGCATATACCGTGAATTTCAGCTTCTACCCGGGCGAGCCGGCGGAGGACGCCGGCGGGGAGGTGGTCATCCGGTAAACCGAGCGCGCGGCGAAGGGCCGCGGTCCGCATCCCGTTGGGGGGATGGGAAGGTAGTTGCATCCCATTCCTCCCCCAACCCAATCTCATTTTATGGAGTAAGCCAACAATGAGCGCAAAATGCTTTCGGAGCATGATGGCCGCGGCCTGCCTGCTGCTGGCCGCCGCGGCGGCCGAGACGGCGCGTGCCGTCCGCGCGCCGGCGCCGCAGCCCCCCGGCGGCTGGCAGGAGTTTTTCGACCGGGTCCTCCCCAAACAGCTCGAATCCCTGCACATCCCCGGGGCGGTCGTCGCCGTGGTGGAAGGGGAGGAGTTGGCATTCGCCCGCGGGTACGGTTTCGCCGATGCGGAGAACCGGATCGAACCCGATCCAGAGAAGACGCTGTTCCGCATCGGCTCGATCACCAAGTTGTTCACTTGGACGGCGGTGATGCAACTCGCCGAACAGGGGAAGCTCGACCTGGATGCGGATGTCAACGACTATCTCGATTTCCGGATCCCGGACACCTACCCGCAGCCGGTCACGCTGCGCCACCTCATGGCGCATACCGCCGGATTTGAAGACCGGGTGGCCGCCTATATGGCGGCGTCGCCGCAGGACCTGGTTCCGCTGGGCGAGTGGCTGGCGGCGAACGTTCCGGCGCGCGTGCGCGCCCCCGGCGAAATCTCCTCGTATTCCAACTACGGCGCGGCACTCGCGGGATACATCGTGGAGCGCGTTTCCGGGACGCCCTTCGATGACTACCTGGAAGAAAACATCTTCGCGCCGCTCGGGATGGACCACACGACCAGCCGCCAGCCCCCGCCGCAATCATGGTCGGCGGATTTATCGAAGGGATATGTCTGGTCCGGAGGACGGTTTGCGGCGCTGGATTTTGAATACATGATGCCGTCTCCCACCGGATCGATTTCCTCCACCGCAACGGATATAGCGCGGTTCATGTCCGCCCATCTGCAAGGCGGGGAATTCCGGGGCGCGCGGATCCTGCGCGATACCACGGCGGAACTCATGCACCGCCGGCTGTTCGGCGTCGATCCGCGCCTGAACGGATTGGCCTACGGTTTTTATGAGATGAGCCGCAACGGGCTGCGGGTGATCGGCCATGAAGGCGATACGCGGCTCTTCCACAGCTTGCTGGCGATCATCCCGGAAAAGAACCTCGGCGTTTTCGTCGCCTTCAACGGCGAAAACGCGTTCAACGTGCAATACCTGCTGCGGAAGGAATTTCTGGATATGTTTTTTCCCTCCGCCGAATCCGCGCCGGAACGGCTGACGCTCTCATCGGGGGAATTGGCGAAGTTCGCTGGCAGTTACCGGCAAACCCGGCGGTTCGCGGAAACCACGGTCGAAAAGGCGGGGACGCTCCTGGAACCCATCATCGTTCAGGCGACGGATGACGGAGCATTGCGGATATCGTCGGCGTGGTACGGCGTGTACCGGTTTGTGGCGGTGGAGCCCCTGGTTTTCATCCAAGAGGATGATCCGCATAGCCTGTTGTTATTCCGCACCGACGCCGACGGGAACGTCACCCAGGCGTTTGTCGGGGAGGATCCCCTGACGGCGTGGGAGAAATTGCCCTGGTACGCGGATTACACGCTGCATTACATGATCCTCATTCTTGGATTGTTGCTGTTCCTGTGCGCGCTGGCCGCCGCGCTCGTTCGCGGAATTGTCCAAAGGTTCCGCAAACCGGCGGTTCCCGCGAAAGGGCCGGCCGCCGCCGGCGGATGGATTTTCAATCTGCTGTCGCTGATCGGGATTCTCTTCCCCGTAGGTTTCGTATTCGGCTTCGGCGGGATTTCCTATGGGCAGACGGGGTTGTTGACCGCGGTATTGGCACTTCCGATCCTGTTCATCGGTTTGTGGCTTGCCGCGGGTTTCTTCCTCTTCCGCGCCTGGCGCGAGAAATTCTGGCCTGCGGCCGGGAGGATTTTCTACTCGCTGCTGTTCTTCGTATCCGCGGCGTACCTTTGGAGCCTATCCTGCTGGAATTTGATCGGTTGGAGGTATTGATCCGTGAATGGCGCCGGGGCGGGCAACCGCCCGCCCCGGCGTTTTATCCCTTTCGCGGAATGAGGAATACACCGCCGCCTGCCCTCGCGCCTGCCCTCGGCGTGATTTTCGCCGGGGGAAGCGGGGGCTTGCCGTGCGGTAGTCCATTAACTCTGTTGTGCGGCTGTTTCGGTCATCATCCGCTTTCGGCGGACGGTCTTCCAGCGCCGGCCGATGACCCTCGCGACCCACGCCGCGGGAACCCATCCGCCCAAGTGCCGCAGGATTTGGTTGAAGGCGCCGGGGATGTACAGCTGGCGTCCTTCCAGCGCGCAATCGAGAGTCGCGGCGGCGACCGAACCGATGGATTGGGCGCTGAGATGGCCGGCCAGGCCCTGGGCTTCGATGGCGCGGATGCATTCGTCGTTGGTGTACAGGCCGCCGGGGCACAGCGCGGTCACGGTCGCGCCGAGCTCGCGCACCTCCTCGTTCAGCGCCAGCGAGAAATCCAGCAGGAAGCGCTTCGACGCCGCGTAGGTCGCCTTCATCGGCATTGGGTAAAACGCCGCCAGGCTGGCCACGTTGATGATCCGGAAGGCGGCGAACGGATCGCGTTGTTCCAGCAGGGAGCGGGTCAGGTCCAGCGCGGCTTCGATGTTCAGGCGCAGGATCGTCAGCAGCCGGCTGCGCGGCTGTTCGAAAAAGGCTCCTTCGGAATCGGTGCCGGCCACGTTGATCAACATCCACACGCGGTCCGGGCGCGAGCGGAGCTTGCGGATCAGGCGCAGGCGCGCCTCGGGGTCGGTCAGGTCGCAGCCCGCATAGCGGACGTCCACCGCGTGGGCGTTGCGCAGGCCGCCGGCCAGCGTGCTCAGCGCGTTCTCGTTCACATCCGTCAGGAAGAGATCCCAGCCGCGGCTGGCGCATTCGGCGGCGAAGGCCTTGCCCAACCCGCCGGTCGCGCCGGTGATAACCGCCCGGCGGATCGGCGCCGGCGCCGCTTCGGTGGTCGAAACGTCATCGCACATCGTATGTCTCCTTGCCCCCTCCTCTGTCCTTCCCCGTTTGGCGGAGCCCGTTAAACGGGGGAGGACAGGGTGGGGGTGAGGCCGCACATCCGCTCCGAAATCTCCCAGAGGCGCCGGGCGGAATCCGCATCCAGCGCGGCCGGGTCCGGAGAGAGGGGCCGGCCGTGTTTCCAATAGATTCCGGCGCCGGTCTGCACGTCCGGATCCAACAGCAAGCGGACGATGCCTTTGGCCGTCTCCTCGGGCGTGATGCCGCGCGCGCTCCACAGGATCCAAGCCCAGCTCACAAACGCCGGCGTTCCCTTGGTCCCGATTTTCGTCCGCACCAGGCCCGGGTCGGCGGCGAAGGCTGGCACGGTGCCTTCCTCCCCCTGGCGGCGGTTCCATTCGAGCGTGAACAGCACGTTGGCCAGTTTCGAGCGGCCGTAGGCCCGCAGGCCGTTGTAGTCGCGCCGCGATTGCAGGTCGCTCCAATTCAGGGTCAGCCAGCGGTGTGAGCCCGAGCTCACCGTCACGATTCGGGCGGCGGGCGCGGCCTGCAGCAGCGGGAGCAGCTCGTGCGAGAGCCGGAACGGAGCCAGGTGGTTGAGCGCCCACGTGTGCTCCAATCCTTCCGGGGTGAGCGTCAGCCAGAAGGAAAATCCGCCGGCGTTGTTCAGTAGGCCGTCGAGTTGGTCCCGGCCTAGGACCGAAAGCGTTTCGCGCACTTGGCCCGCTACCCGGATCACTTCGCTTTGCCGCGCGAGGTCCGCCTGCAGAAAAACCGATTTGCCGCCGGGGCCGAGCGCGCGAAGGTTTTCCTGGCACGCCCGGCAGCGCTCCTCCGAGCGCCCGACGCCGATCACCGTCACCCCGGCTCGCGCCAAGCGCTGCGCCGCGGCGTATCCGATCCCGGAGGTGGCGCCGGTGGCGACGATGACCTTTTCCGCGTTGGTCTTGTCCTTGCCGGTGATCAGCCTTTCTTCGGCGTCGATCCACATGATCGTAGCAACCTCCGCTCTTTTGCGATGGGAATCCTGCATGCTTCAAGCGGTATTCTGCCCCGTGCGAGGGAGCATTGTCATGAACCGAAAGGTGCAGCGCGGAGGTGTATTTCCCAGGTTTCCATTGCCTTGCATCCGCGGAAGCCGCGCAGGGTGGCGCGGATGGAATAGAGCCGGTCCATATCCCCCCGCGGTTCATCCCGGCATCGGGCGGGTGATCGTGGCGCGGGCGGCGGGGAAAAACCGCCGAGGCCGCCGCCCCCGTCGCCGGGAGAACGGCTCCAATTTCGGAATTCCGCTGTCGGCGGGACAAGCGGCCGGAGCGGCAGGTGGAGGGATTCAAGACAAACGAGTCTTCCCGCGCGACCGCTTCAGGCCGCGGAATGCCCGCGGAGAATGGATATTGGGAAAGTGATATCCGGAAAAACGTCTTGACCCGCTTTGGTCCGCCTTGAGGGGACGGGGTCTGGGAGGAGGTAGAAGAGGGAGGCAACCCGGCGCCTCCGACTCATACCAGCGCGCCGAGCGGAGCTAAAGGGCGGGGGAGGAATCGATGCCGCACATCCGCTCGGAGATTTCCCACAGCCGGCGCCCGGCTTCCTCATCCAAGGCGGCCGGATCCGGCGACGCCGGTCGGCCGTGTTTCCAATAGACGCCGGCCTCCGCGCGCACGGAAGGATCCAGGAACAGCCGCACGATTCCCCGGGCGGATTCGTCCGCGGTGATTCCGTGCGCGCTCCAAAGCCGAAAGACGGCGCTGACGATCGCGGGCGTGCCCTTCGATCCGATCCCGGTTTTCACCAGCCCCGGATCGGCGGCCAAGGCCTGGACCGCGCCGGGTCCGTCCAGGCGCCGGTTAAGCTCGGCGGCAAAGATCACCAGCGCCAGCTTGGAGCGCCCGTAGGCGAACAGGCTGTTCCAGGGGCGCCGCGAGGCCGGGTCGCTCCAATCCAGCCGCAATCCGCGATGGGTGCTGGAACTGACGTTCACCACCCGCGCCGCCGGCGCGGTTTGAAGCGCGGGAAGCAGCAGGCGGGTCAAAAGAAAAGCCGAAAGGTAGTTGAGAGTCCACAGATATTCGAGGCCTTCCGGGGTGGGCGTGGGGCGGAAGGTGAATCCGCCGGCGTTGTTCGCCAGCCCGGCCAGCCCGTCGTTCCCCCGCCCGGCCAGGATCCCGCGCACCCGCTCCGCCGCGGCGCGCACATCGCGCAGGAGCGAGAGGTCCGCGGCGAGGAAATCCGCCCGGACTTGGGGATGGATTCGGCGCAGGCGGCCCTCGGCCGCGCGGCAGCGCTCCTCCGAGCGGCCGATCCCGATCACCTCCACGCCCGCGCGGGCGAGCTGTTCGGCGACGGCCAGTCCGATGCCGGAAGTGGCGCCGGTGACCACGACGCAATGTGTCACGGGATTTTCTCCAAGCCGAATTCCGCCGACTGCCGGCGGAACGCCAAACGGGACGCGATCGCCGCCGGATCCGGCGGATTTCACGTCCGGCGGATCGGGCCCACCGCGCAGGCGGACGGCGCCCCCGAGAGGATGCGCACGCTCAACAGCACCCCGTGTTCGGCGTCATCGGATTCCCTCCGGCGGCGTCCGGGGTTCAGGGTTTGCGCGTGTAGGTATGGTTGCAGGGAACGCCGTCGTCGATCAACGTCCGGGTCCGGGAAAATTGAATCCGGGGGCTGAAGGCCGGCGTGGTGTAGAAATCCGTCGCGCAGGCCATGTGGTGCATCCATCGCTGCAACCCCGTCCGCTCGGCGAGGTCGGCGACCGGACATTTGGTCACGCAAAACTTCACGGTGTTGCCGCTGCGCTCGTGTGAGTATTCGAATCCCCGGTCCTGGAGCGGTTCCCACAGGACGCGGATGAAATCCTCGATCTTGGTTCCGGCGCGGGCTTCCCTCTCGCCGATCGCTTTCCAATCCCGGCCGATGCGGGCCGCTAAAAATTTTTCCACCGTCTCGCCGGCCGCGGTTCCGTATTTCGCATCCAGTTCCGCAAGCAATCCGGCCGTGTCGCGTTTGCCCCAGCCGTCCTTCAAATCGGTCAGGATCGAATACTCCGCGGATCCTTCCACGCAGAAATCCTTCCACGGCCGGTTCAGGAGATCGCCGATCCAACCGCATTATTTCAGTATCTCGTCCGGCATGACCGCCTCCAGCATAAAAACGCTCCGTCCGGGAGCGATTCGTTAAAGGGTTTTCCGGCCGATTGTATCAGGAAAGGGGCGGTCGAAGCGAAAGGAGGGAAGTCGTCCTCTTCGCGGGGATGAGGCCGGACCTCCCGGCGACAATGATGGCTTCCAACCCGCACAACCCTATGCGTTTCGGCTTGCCGCCTCATTCCCGCGAAGGCGTTTACAGTGTATTCCGCGGGCGATGGATAAACAGTTCCGGATCCGAACGGCTGCAGGGCATTAGCGGGCGGATTGCGGGAAATTCCTCCGGCGGCAGGATCAGGCGCCGATCGGCCGGACCGGGCCGTGGGCGGGATACACCGTCCGGGCACCGCGTTCGCGCAGCATCCGCCAGCTGGCGGTCACCGCCGCCGCGTCCCCCGCCTCCGGGATATCCTCCGGCGGCAGGTCGCCGGTGAAGACCGAACCGCCGTCGAGGAGGAGCGAGACGCTGTCCGCGGTATGCCCGGGGGTCGGAAGGATCTCGCCCGCCAGGCCGATCTCTTTAAGAATATGGCGGCTCTCCGCGAAACAAACCGGCGTCAGATCGTCGATGGTGATTTCCAGGTAATGGTCGCGCGGCTTGGTGAAGCGCTTCATCTGCAGTACGGCCTGCACCTGGTTTTCCATCAACAGCAGGTGCACGCCCGCCTGGCGGAATTCCTGGGCCAATCCGGCGTGGTCGATGTGGTAGTGGGAGGCGAGTCCGAGCCGGATTTCCGCCAGGGGAATGCTCTGGCGCCGCAGGTTGGCGAGCATCGCGCCCATCGTCCCCGGCCAGCCGAGGTCGAAGATCAGGCGCGAGGGTCGGGCGCCGATCACCCAGTAATTGGTGGAGCGGTAGCCGACGTTGACGACGGCCGCCTCCGGCCGGCGGGGGGCGGTTTTCTGCAGGAGCATCCGATTTCACGTCCGTTCGAAGCGGGCCTGGAAGAATCGCAGGTACTTCGGCTCGAATACCATCTTCAGCCCGCGCGTTTTTTCACGGGAGTCGTAGACCGCCTTCACCGATTCGGCGACCACGTCCATGTGGGCCTGGGTGTAGACGCGGCGCGGGATCGTCAGGCGCGTGAGTTCGAGCCTGGGGAAATAGTGGTCTCCGGTTTTCGGATCCCGGCCGGCGCTGGCGATCCCGCGCTCCATCGAACGGACGCCTGAATCCAGATAAAGTTCGGCCGCCAGGGTCTGGGCCGGGAATTGGATCTGCGGCAGGTGCGGATAGAACGCGGCCGCATCGAGGAAGACGGCGTGGCCGCCCACGGGCCGGGTGATCGGGACGCCCCAATCCATGAGCAGCTCGCCCAGGTAGCGGACCTGGCCGACGCGGGCGCGGATGTGGTCGTCTTGCACGCACTCGGCGATGCCGATCGCCATGGCTTCCATATCCCGCCCGGCCATGCCGCCGTAGGTGTGCAGTCCCTCGTAGACCACCACCAGGTTGCGGAGTTCCTCGAACAACTGCGGATCGTTCACCGCCAGCCAGCCGCCGATGTTGACGAGGTTGTCCTTCTTCGCGCTCATCCACGCCCCGTCGGTGTGGCCGCAGAACTCCTTCAGGATCTCGGCGACGGATTTTCCCGCATATCCCTCTTCGCGTTCCTGGATGAACAAGGCGTTTTCGGCCATGCGGGTGGCGTCGAGGAAGACCCGGATTCCGTATCGGTCGCACAAGGCGCGCAGGGCCTTGACGTTGGCCATGCTCACCGGCTGGCCGCCGGCCATGTTGACCGTCCCGGCCAGGCTGATGTAGGCGATGTTTTCCGCGCCCTTTTCCTTAATCAGCGCCTCGAGCTTGCCCAGATCGACGTTGCCCTTGAAGGGATGCTCTTTTTGGGCGTGGTAGGCCTCGTCGATCACCACGTCGGCGAAGATTCCGCCGGCGAGTTCCTGATGCAGGCGGGTGGTGGTGAAGTACATGTTTCCGGGGACGAACTGGCCCTTTTTGATCGCCGCCTGGCTGAGGAGGTGCTCCGCCCCGCGCCCTTGGTGGGTGGGTACAAGATGTTTGTATCCGTAGTAGGTTTGGACGGCGTTTTCCAGGTTGTAAAAATTGCGGCTGCCGGCGTAGGCTTCGTCGCCCAGCATCAAGCCCGCCCATTGCCGGTCGCTCATCGCGCTCGTGCCGCTGTCGGTCAGGAGGTCGATGTAGACGTCCTCGGACCGGAGCAGGAAGGTGTTGAAGCCGGCCTCGGCCAGCGCGCGCCGGCGCTGCTCGGACGTCGTCATCCGGATCGGCTCGACCATTTTGATCTTCCACGGTTCGGCCCACGAGCGGCGGCCGAACTGCTGGCCCATGGTTTTCGGAGCGTCTTTCGGCATGGATTCCTCCTCGGATCGAAGGCCGGTTTGAGGGAGCGGACGGAATGAGGCCCGCGGCGGATAGGGGAAATCCCCTGCAACGATTATATCCGCGGAGCTCTCGGACCGTTTGACGCAGCGGATGTTCCCCCTCACGCTGTGTGTGGAATCCGACGGTCGGATTGGAAAGGGTCGCGTTCTTCCATCCCCTCCCACCTCCCTCATCGGAATCGGTCCACTCATCCGGTGTCATCATACCCCTCCTCCCTTCCCGTATGACGGGAAGGGAGGAGGGGGCAGGGGGAGGCGGGATGGGATGGTTTCGATCAGCCGCAACCTCGACAGGGGACTCGGCTCACGAAGGGAGGAGGGGGGGCAGGGGGAGGCGGGATGGCTTTACTCTACCCGATCACTTTACGGCATTCTTTTTCGATGATCCGTACCGCTAGATCAGGATCCCGTTCGACCGCCTCGGCGGATAACAGCAAAATGGAAAAGCCATCCGAAGCTAATACCGTATCGCGAGCCCGATCGTTCTCTCCTCTTCCATGATGAATTTGTCCATCGATTTCGATGATTAACTTGGCTTCATGACAGAAAAAATCAACAATATACCCCCTCAGGACATGTTGTCGTCGAAAATGAAGCCCTAATAATTTATTTCCACGAATCCGAAACCAGATGAGGTTCTCGGAGAGAGTCATTTGCCGACGGAAGATTTTGGCTAGGCGGAATTTCTTGTGCAAATTGCCGTAGTATTTTCTGCGCATGTTTCTCCCCCTGGAGAGTAATATTGGAATACATTTTACCATCCCATCCCACCTCCCTCATCGGAATCGGTCCACTCATCCGGTGTCATCAT